>CAZKYJ010000191.1:0-7832 GCA_964556355.1 uncultured Verrucomicrobiales bacterium
GGGGATCATGGCCTTTATTTACGCGGAGGGAGACTTCAAGGAATCTCTCTCGATCTCGACTTCGGCGGGCGCAGACTGCGACAATCAGCCAGCTACCCTCGGTGGGCTAATCGGCGTGATGAGAGGATACGACGAGTTGCCGGAAGACTACCGCACGGTCTACACCGATGACGGAAGTTCGTTCTACGGAACCTACGCCAATGAAACCCGAGAGGGGCTCCCGAAGAGCGAATCCTTCGATAGCATTGTCACGCGAATTTGCGACATTGCCGAGCGTGCCATTTTGGAAAACGGAGGCAAGAAAATCACGAACGAGATCGGCGAGGTCTCCTACCGGATCGAGACGGACTTCTAGCGTTCCATCGGTTGAGACCAGAAAGAATGGCCGTGGGAGTGCTGTGACTGAAACTCGCAGGCGGGTTCGCTGTCTCAGAAAGAACAAGACGGAACGAGGTTGCCGGACGAGTGCCCCTCCCCGACGCCCCCCACGGCCGTCCCGCCTTCCGCCTCCCGCCTTCCGTTGGTCCCGCAGCGGGCCTCCCCGGAGTCCGCGACCGTCTCGGCGGCGAACATCGCATGGCCCTCCCTCTTTCCGGGCGAGACGTTCGCCCGATGGCCAACCTCCGAGCCCGCCGCCAGAATAAGGTGGTGGTGCCGGGCGAGTTCGGCCGAGGACATTGAAAGGAAACCGCACGCGCGGAGGTCCTGCGACTCGTCTAGCACGCCGCCGAGATCCCTGCCAGCGCGTTCGAGGTCGGCGCGGATCTCGTCGCCGGAGATGTTGCAGAAGCATCGGGAAGCCTCTCCGGGCGGCGTGGTCGGAGGGGTGAGCTGCTGGGCGGTCATTGCTGAGGATTTCCGGTCGGCTGCTCACTTCCGCACCATGGCGATGAGCTCCGCGATGGGGTCGGACACGCCGTGCTCGTGCTCGTGGCTCTCCGGCGCGTGCCAGCCCGAGAGCTTCGCCAGCGAGTCGATGGCCATGCGCCGATCCTTCGGGGCGAGCTTCCCGTTGCGAGCGTGCTCGGAGAGGATCTCCTTGGCCTCGATCAGCGTCGCCACCGCCTCGCTTGTGTCCTTATCGCGCACGGCACCGATGTATCCGGCGACCTCCGGCTTGGCCAGCAGTCTCGACGCCCCGGTGTGCTCGGCGTCCCCGCGCGCCTCGTAGCCCGCCTCGCGGTAGGCGGCGCTGGCGCCCATCCCCCCGAGGACGAGGTCGGCAAATCTCTGGTGTTTGGCACTGAGTCCCATCGGTCGCGGCGCTAAGTTCCGCTAAGGTCGCCGACCAGACCTATATTGCAACTTTGTTGCGTTTGTCAGGGCGGGAGAACCCCGGTTGGATAGATTGCTGCAACCCGATCGTCGGGCAGTTGTCGAATCAGTTACTCGACGATGGCCAGCGCGAACACCTTCCGACATTGCCGGACTTGTTGCCACCACCGTTGCCACTTTGTTCATTCGCCCATTCGCCCCCGTAACTCGTTGATTATCAGGTGGATCGGGTGAAGGGAATCGAACCCTCGTTACGCTCTCTGACCGTTAAGTATCAACATTTAATGTTCATTACCAACATATTGTGACATCATTGAACATCAATGACGTCTTTGAACATTGGCATTTTCGTTGGCACTCAATCGGATCGCCTGCTAGCGTTCGTTCATGGCATCGCTTTTTAAACGACCCCGCTCCCCCTACTGGCAGGCAGCCTACTACGACTCCGAGGGCAAGCGCTACTATCGCTCGACCAAGAAGCGCCGGAAAGTCGAAGCGCTGGTCGCCGCCGCGAGGTTTGAGCAGGCCGCGAGATTGACCACCAGCGAGGACGACGAGCGCGCCCGGCGGATCCTCGGGACGCTCGAGGAAGCCTCGCAGATGGCGGTCAAGGGCGGGCTCAACGACGCCGTCGGCCGGGACATGCTGAACCGGATGATGGAGATCTCCACCGGGGAGAGCATCCGCACCGAGACCGTCGAGGAGTGGTTCAACGGCTGGCTGGCCGACAAGAAGGGATCCAAGGCGCACGGCACCTACCTCAAATACGAGGGCATCGTCCGGACGTTCCTGCAATCGCTCTCCGGGCGGAAGCGCGCGGCTCCCCTCGGTGCCCTGACGGTCGCGGATGTGCGCGAGTATCGGGACGGCCTGGTCAAGGGAGGCCGGACTCCCGGCACTGCCAATGGCGTCGTCAAGATTCTCAGGGCTCCGCTCAACGCCGCCCGTCGGCAGGGGCTGATCTCCCACAACCCGGCCGAGGGTGTCGAGATGCTGGCCACCGACACCAACGAGAAGGAGTGTTTCACCCCGAAGCAGGTCAAGGCACTCGTCAAAGCGGCCGAGGTCGACTGGAAGGGACTGATTCTGGCTGGCTATTACACAGGGGCGCGACTGGGCGACCTCGCCGACCTTGGATGGGATTCGGTCGATCTGAAGCGCGGGGCGCTCGTCTTCACCCAGGGCAAGACCGGACGGGAAATCGAGATCCCACTCCACCCCGAGTTCAAGCGCTGGCTTTCGGATCGGGCTGGCTCGAAACAACCTAAGGCCGGAGCCGTCTTCCCCGACCTCCGCGGGATCGGGACACGCGGGCGCAACGGCCTGTCTGGCCAATTCGCCGCGATCATGAAGAAGGCGGAGATCGAGCCGAAGGTGATCGAGGCCAAGGGCAAGAACGGACGCAAGCGCTCTTCCCTCTCGTTCCACTCGCTGCGCCACTCGTTCAACTCGGCAATGGCCAATGCCGGCGTCACCCAGGGGATCCGTCAGCGACTAACCGGGCACGCGTCGAAGGCGATCAATGACCGCTACACCCACGCCGAGTTGGAGACGCTGCGGAAAGCGGTGGATGCCGTGCCTGCTCTATAGAATTCTGCCCCAGCCCCTACGGCAAAGCGCGATGAATTTGACAAGTCGGCTCCGGATTTCAGAACATCGACGGATGAATTCGATATTCGTGATGACCGTTGTCGTGATGGTCGGACTTGCCTCCGCGATCGGGCAGACAGAGGCGACCGCTGAGGCCGAACAGCCGGACGCTGACATTCTCATCGTCGGTGCCGGAATCGCCGGCCTGACCACCGCGCTCGAAGCCGGGCGGCAAGGAATGAGCGTGATTGTCGTCGACATGTGGTCGGTGTTCGGGGGGCACGGGGTGATGTCGAATGGCAAGATCTCGATTGTCGGAAGCCAGTTCCAGGAGGCCGAGGGGGTGAAGGACTCCGTGGAGCTTGCCATCAAGGACTTCCACGCGCACGGGGAGGTCGCGGACCGTGAGTGGATGACAATGTATGCTACAAGGTCGCGGGAGTGGGTGCAGGACTGGCTGTCTGCGCAGGGAGTCCGATGGGACGGTCTAGAACCTTTCGTGCCCGAGGGCAACAGCGTCCGCCGGCTCCACGGGGTGTCGGGTCGCGGTATGGGGCTGGTCTCGCCACTCTTTCGGGAATGCATGCGGCTACCCAACATTGCCTTTCCTTGGAACGAACGGGCAGCCTCCCTCGTCCGCGAGGACGGTCGGATAGCGGGTATCGAGATGGAGAATCTACGCACCGGGGGTCGGAGTAACCTCCGGGGTCGTGCCGTGGTCCTCGCCACCGGCGGCTTCCAAAACAACCTCGATCTGGTCAGGGCCAACTGGCCCGGCGAACTGCGCGAGGACGTGCGTATCCTGCAGGGGGCAGGTGTCAACGCGATAGGGAGCGGGCTCGACCTCGCCTCCGAGATGGGCGCGCTCGTCCGCGACCTCGACCACCAGTGGAACTACCGACGGGGTTTGCCCCACCCCGACGACAAGACCGGAAGGACGGGCCTGGGAATCTGGATCCCGGCCATCGCCGTCAACAGCGAAGGCAAGCGCTTCATGAACGAGCAACGGGGGCCGAAGTACTCCATTCCGATCGTGAGCCGCCTGCCGGGGGGCGGGTATTTCCAGGTCTTCGACAAGGAGGGCCGGGAAAACCTCTTCGTTTCCGGCACCGGGTGGGACGACGACGAGCGCATCCAACGAGAGATCTTCGAGAACCCGGACATGGTGGCATATGTCAAGCAGGCGGAAACCATCGACGAACTCGGGAAGAAAATGGGCATCGACGCGGTCGCCCTCGGCGCCACCGTCGACCGCTGGAACCACTTTGTCGACCAGCGTAAGGACGAAGACTTTGGCGCAACGATCCCCCCACAGCTCGACGCCTTGCACCGGATCTCGAACCCGCCCTACTTTGCGATGAAGCTATTCCCGATGGCGCGCAAGAGCTTTGGGGGGCTGGCGGTAGACACCTCCTGTCGGGTGCTCGATACGAGGGGCGCGGTGATCCCTGGGCTCTACGCAGTGGGCGAAGTGACGGGCTTCGGGGGGGTGAACGGGCGCGCGGGTCTGGAGGGCACTATGCTGGGACCTTCTGTCCTGATGGGGCGGGTAGCCGGACAGGAACTGGTGAGAGACCTCGGGGTGGCCAGGAAGCCTGAACCACGGGCGCTCCCAGAGGAGGCCGAGCTTGCCGCCAGCGACCCGCAGGAGTTGGTCGCAGCTCGGGCGTGGCTCAAGGCCATGGTCGAGAATCCGCGCAAGGGCTTCCAGCATCTTGAAAGGGCTCACTCCGTGGTCCTCAGCCGGGGCTACGACTGCCGCCAGTGTCACGGCTCCACGCCCGCCGTGACCCTCAACTCTAGCACCATCGATCACCTGACCCTGTCGCACCGCTGTGCCACCTGTCACGATGCGAAGAAGTAAGGGGTCGGTTCGCCGATGCTTTCGGCGCTATTCATTATCCTGCCTATGAAACGGAACCCATATTTGGTATCATTTGCCGCTCTGTTCGTAGCCTGCCTTCACGGTGGATCCAGTCTCGCGCGCGCCGAGAGCCTGATCGACCTTGAGACGTTGACGCACATTGACGGGCTGTTTGCGGACCACTCGGGGGAGGATCGCCCCGGCGCGGCGATCGCCGTCTTGAAGGATGGGGAGATAGCCTACTCCAAGGGCTACGGGATGGCGAACCTGGAGTATCGCGTAATAGAAGATCGGAAGACCCCTTCACCCCTTCAAACCCTGGCAAGAGACACCCCATCCTCCTGCCGCATCGGGCTCCAAAATTTGGTTGCCGACGCCGCCGCATCCACATAACTAGTGGTTCCACCATGAAAAGATCTCCCCTCCTCCTTGCCATCTTCCTCTGTACCGTCGCCTCGCTCTCTGCCCAATCCATCTACGTCGATGCCGCAGCCACCGGCAACAACGACGGAACGAGTTGGATAGACGCCTACACCGACCTGCAGGACGCTCTTGCAGTCGCGTCGTCGGGAGACGAGATCCATGTCGCGGCGGGAACCTACCGACCGACCAGCGGGACAGACCGAGCCATCAGCTTCGAGCTCGTTGACGGGGTGGAAATATACGGCGGCTATCCCCCCGGCGGGGGCACCCGCGATCCCGAGGCCAACCCAACCATCCTCTCTGGCGAAATTGGCTCCGTGGGCACTACCGACAATTCCTACCACGTCGTCTCGTGCGACTCCTCCATCACCACCGCCACCCTCCTCGATGGCTTCACGATCACTGCAGGTTTCGCGGATGGTTCCAACCCCAACCACCGCGGCGGCGGAATGTATCTCGACTCCGCTTCGCCTACCATCATCAGCTGCATCTTCGACTCCAACAGCGCCTCCAACAACAGCGGAGCCTGCCACGTCTCCGGCTCCAGCGCCCCGGTCTTCACTGCTTGCCAATTCCTCAACAACACCTCCGGTAACCGGGGCGGAGCGATGCTCTTCGCCGTCGGCTCCCAGCCAGAGCTGAGCGATTGCCACTTCCAGGGCAATAGCGCTGACTCCGGCGGCGGGATCTACAACCTCTCCTCCACTCCACCCGCACTCACCAACTGCTCCTTTCAGGGCAACAGCGCTGCTAACAGCGGCGGAGGGATTTACAACTCCTTTTCCTCCCCCTCACTCACCAACTGCTCCTTTCAGGGCAATAGCGCTAGTAATGCAGGCGGAGGGATTTTCAACGAAGTATCCTCGCCCACACTCACCAACTGCTCCTTTCAGGGCAATAGCGCTAGTATAAATGCAGGTGGAGGGATTTACAACCTATCCTCATCCTCGCCCTTACTCACCAACTGCATCCTCTGGAACAATGCGACGAACGGCGCGACCAATACCACCGCAGCATCCGTCTTCAACTCCTCGAGTTCGCCCACCTACAACTACTGTCTCGTCGAAAACTGGACAGACACCAATCTAAATGCCAGCGGCGCCAACAACCTGGACGGCACCGACCCTGTCAATAACCCCCTCTTCGTTGCTGAGGTCGACCCCCTCGCCGCTCCCATTTCCGGGGGTGATCTCCGACTCCTCACCAGTTCCCCAGCCCTCGATGCCGGAATCAACTCCGCCAACTCCACCACCACCGACCTCGCTGGCAATCCCCGCATCATCGATGGCGACAGCGACACCACCGCCACCATTGACCTCGGTGCTTACGAGATTCCCCTCGCCGGCCTAGTCACCTCCAGCGCCGACACCGGCACCGGTTCGCTCCGCGAAGCCCTCACCACCACCGCCCCCGGGGGCACTCTCACCTTCGACCAGGCACTCTCCGGCGACACGATCACCCTCACCTCCGGCGAGCTCCTTGTGGACAAGGACCTCACCATCGATGCCTCGTCCCTCCCGGATGGACTCATCCTGTCCGGCAACAGCTCGTCCAGCATTTTCACGATCGATTCCGGGACCACCGTCGTCCTCGACAGCCTGACTCTGTCCGATGGTCTCGCCACCAGTCAGGCTGGTGGTGCAATCAGAAACGAAGGCGGAAACCTGACCGTGCGACGTTGCACTCTCTCGAATAACGAATCCGCTGTCAATGGAGGTGCCATCGCCAACAGTGCCAACAGCATCCTGCTGATCGAAAACAGCACCCTTTCCGGCAACCGCCAAACAGGAGCCAACACGCAGGGCGGTGGCGCGATCGGCCACGGAGGCCTGGCCACGTCCATGACCATCCGGCACTGCACCATCACAGACAACTCGGCGACAGGCACAGGTGGCGGCGGCGGGATTCAATCCCTGGGGCCACTTCTAACTCTGGAAAATTCAATCGTAGCCAACAACACCGCCAGCAACCGGTCCGACCGGCCCGACATCCGTGGCACCATTGCCACTGTCGATGGCTTGAACTTCATCGGTGATGCCGGCGACGCTTCCGGCCTTGGCACCCCCGGCACCGACTACCTCACCGGCGACCCCATGCTCGCTCCCCTCGCCGACAGGGGCGGACCCACCCCCACCCACGCCCCGCTTCCAGGTTCTCCTGTCATCGACCCCAGTGCCGGAGATCCCTCTTCCTCACTGGCCACCGACCAGCGCGGAGCTGCCCGCCTCTTCGGCGCGACCGCCGACATCGGCGCCGTGGAAGTCTTCACCGTCCACGTCGACCTCGCCGCCACCGGCAATGACGACGGCAGCTCCTGGACCCACGCTTTCACGCATCTCCAGAACGCCCTCACCGGCCCGCACCCCGCCTCCATCCTTGTCGCTCAAGGCACCTACTACCCTGACGAAGGCAACGGCCAGACCAACGACGACCGCTCCAGCACTTTCACCTTCCTTGACGCCGTCGAACTCTACGGCGGCTATCCCACCGGCGGAGGCACCCGCGATCCCGAGGCCAACCCCACCATCCTTTCCGGCGATCTCATGCAGGACGACGGTGCCAACTTTGCCAATAGCGGAGATAACTCCTACCACGTCGTCTTCGCAGACAGCGCCATCACCACCGCCCCGCTGCTCGATGGCTTCACCGTTTACGGAACGCAGCTGCTGCTGCCTTTCAT
>CAZKYJ010000192.1:0-7823 GCA_964556355.1 uncultured Verrucomicrobiales bacterium
AGATGCAGCGGATCATGTCGATATCGAAGGCTTTCGGGCGCTTCTCGACTTTGGCGAACGCGTTGTCGGACGGGATTTCCTCCGGGGTGATGGTGATGGCCTTGGGCGGGCAGATGAACTCGCAGAGCTGGCAGGAGACGCAGCGCTCGCGCCCGTGCTCGTCGGTGACGAGCGCCGGGGCACCGCGGTAGTGGTCGGGGAGCTCCGAGTCCCAGGTCTCCTCGGGGTACTGCATGGTGACCTTGGTCTTGCCCCGCAGCATTTTGATCGCGTGGCCGAGCGTCACCTTGATCCCCTGGAGGAACCCGGGGAAGTAAAGTTTTTCACCGAAGCTCAGCTTCGGGCGTTTGACGGTGACGGTAGGCATGGGAGCGGCGAGTGGCGGGCGGCGGAACCTTATCCGACGACCATGAGGATTCCGGCGGTGAGGAAGATGTTGACCAGGGCGATCTCGAAGAAGAACACCCAGCCGAGGCGCATGAGCTGGTCGTAGCGGAACCGGGGGAGCGACCAGCGGATGATGATGAAGAAGATGATGAAGCCGATCGTCTTGGTGAGGAACGAGGCGATGTGGAGGAGGCCGATCCACCACGAGTCCTGGGCGGCCTCGGCGGTGAGCCCGAGCTGGTGGCCGAAGGGGATCGACCAGCCGCCGAGGAAGAGGGTGACGATGACGCCGGAGCCGATGATCATGGCCGCGTACTCGCCGAGGAAGAAGAGGGCGAACTTCATCGAGCTGTACTCGGTGTGGTAGCCGGCGACGAGTTCCGTCTCGCACTCCGGGAGGTCGAAGGGGAGGCGGTTGGTCTCCGCGAAGATCGAGGTGGTGAAGATGATGAAGCTGATGGAGGCCGGGATGAGGAGGAGCCAGCGGCCGGCGGTGAGCCCCTCGCCCCAGAGGGGGAGGAGGAGCCAGCCGTTCTCGTCTTGGTACCTGACGATCTCCATGAGGTTGAGCTCGCCGAAAATCATGAGGACCGGGACGACCGAGAGGCCGAGCGAGATCTCGTAGGAAATCATCTGCGAGCTGGAGCGCACGCCGCCGAAGAACGGGTATTTCGAGTTGGATGCCCAGCCGGCGAGGACAATCCCGTAGACGGAGAGCGAGGAGATCGCGAAGACGAAGAGCGGGCCGATGTCGAGGTTCGCGATGACGAGCGGGATCGTCTCATCGACGAAGGGGATGTCGAGATAGCTCCCGAAGGGCAGGACGGCGCAGGTGAGGAGCGCCGGAACCATGGTCAGGGCGGGAGCCAGCCAAAAGTAGAACTTGTTAACGTGTCCGGGGGTGAGGTCCTCTTTGAGAATGAACTTGAGGCCGTCGGCGAGCGGCTGGAGGAGGCCGGCGAAGGGGAGGTCCTTCTTCCCGCCGAAAAGCGTGAGCGGAATCCCGGTGCGGTTCGGGCCGACGCGGTCTTGGATGATGGCGCTGACCCGGCGCTCGGCGTAGACCGAGTAGGCGACCATCGGGAGGATCACGGCGAACACGAACACCGAGATCTTGATGACCGAAGAGATGATGAGGACGAGATCCATGGGTCAGACGATGATGCCTTTGGCGCGGCGTTCTTTTTCGCGCTCCAGAAGCGGGATGGTGGCGCCGGTGTCGTAGAGCTGCACGCCCAGGTCGCCGATCTTCCCGAACGAGAGACCGTTGAACTTGGAGACTTCGGAGGCCATCTGCTTGAAGAGGTCTTCCAGGAGGTAGATGCCATTGCCGCCGCCGACGGCCTGGACGAGGTCGCGGAGGTACTCCCAGTCGTCCATGGCCTGACCCGGCGGATCGACGGCCCTGTTGAGGCGCTGGAGACGGCCGGTGACGTTGATCATGCTGCCGCGCTTCTCGGCGAAGCCCGCGCCGGGAAGGATGACGTTGGCATGCTCCGCGGTGGGATTCGCCAGGATGTGCCCGACGACGAGGAACTGGATCTTTTCGAGCTGGGCCTCGGTGAAGGCAGCCTCCTTCAGGAGGTTCTCGTTGAGCGCCACCACCGCCTTGATGGTGTTGGCCTCGATGCCGTTGCGGATGGCTTTGAGCTTTGTTCCCAGCGTCCAAAGCTGGAGGACATTGCGGGCGCCCTCGGTGTTCGGGTTCCGGTCGGCGGAGATGAGGAAGCCGTCGTCCTCGCCCTCGCGGGGCACCACGTCGATGGACTCGGTGCCGAGCGTCTTGGCGAGCCGCTTGACGAGGAAGAGCTCCTCGTTGGTCATGCGGGCCGAGGCGACGATGGCGATCTCGCTGGCTTTAAAGCGTTTGAGCCCTTCGGCGGCGGCGCGGATGGCCTCGGGCCAGGTCGCGAAATCGTGCTTCCCGCTACCGTCGGTGCGCCGGACCATCGGGTCGGTGAGCCGGGCTTCCGAGCTCAGGTAGTGGAAATTTAGCCGGTGGGAATCCGGCATCCATGTCGAGTTCACGGCGTCGTTCTCGCGCGGGGTGATCCGGTGGATGGTGTTCTCCCGGGAGTGGATGACGATGTTGCAGCCGGTGCCGCAGTTGACGTCGATCGATTTGGTCTCCTTGAGGAACCACACGCGCATGCGGAAGCGGAAGTCCTTGCTGGTCAGCGCTCCCACCGGGCAAATATCGACCGTGTTGAGTGAGTAGTTGTTGTCCAAGCGCTTGCCCGGATGGGTGGTGAGGACGGTGTGGGAGCCGCGGTCGGTGAAGCCGAGGACGTCGTCGTCGGCGATCTCGTCGCTGAAGCGGATGCATCGGCTACACATGATACAGCGCTCGTCATCCAAGACGATGCGCTCGCCGATATCGACGTTTTTCGGCTTTTTGACCTTGGATTCGCGGAAGCGGGAGACGCCGTTGCCGTGCTCGACGCTGAACTCCTGCAGCCGGCATTCGCCGGCCTGGTCACAGATCGGGCAATCGAGCGGGTGGTTGATCAGGAGGAACTCCATGACGCCCTGGCGGCACGAGTCGGCCAGCGGGGAGTTCGTGCGGATGCCCATGTTCTCCGCGACGGTGTTGGCGCAGGCGATGGCGGCGCGGGGCATCCAGCCGATCTTTTGGAAGCCGTCCTCATCGAGCTCCGGCTCCTGGCCGGGCGCCGGGCGGGGGGGCATGCCCATCTCCACGAGGCACATCCGACAGTTGCCGGGGGACGAGAGCTTGGGGTGGTAGCAGTAGTGGGGAACCGTGGTGCCGTCACCGCGCGCCTGGCGGATGGCTTCGATCATGCGCGTCCCTTTCGGAAATTTGTGCCAAACGCCATCAATCTGGACGTTCAGCAGCGGGACTGCTTGATCTTTGGCGGAATCTTGATCGCTCATCGGTCTCGGCTACGGGGCGTGAGACACCCTGTGGCGGAGTATGGAATCCAGCGGGAAGGCGGGCAAGGGGATTTTGTGAAAAATTTCACAAAGTCCGGGACGGTGCGGTGGAAGGTGGGGAGAACTCTCCGTGCGGCGGGTCGATTCGAGCTGGGTCGAACACCGTCGCGTGCTGATTTACTCCCGCGCGGTTGTCCGATTCCGCACCCGCGCCAGGGCATCGGAGACGGCGGCCCTGATCGCCGGGTCGGGCTGGCTAGTGGCCCAGGCGTCGAATGCGGCGGGCGGGCGGTGGTAGAAACCGATGGCGACCGATGCGGCGGCCGATTCCCTGAGTTCCGGGGTGGGGAGGTCGGCCAGGCGGTTGGCCATGGAGACCGGATCGCGCAGGCTTTCGTTGTAGAAGACCGTCTGGACGGCATTGGGAGCCCGGTCGGTGGGGAGCGAGCTGGCCCAAGCGATCGCTGCGCGTACGTCCCCTTGCGCCATCACGCGGGCGGTCGCGGTGACAAATGCGGGCGACACGATGGCGTCGTCCGAGATCTTCACGTACTCTGCTAGAGAACCTCGATCGCGGGAGCCCCAGCTATGGACGAGCGGGGCAGTGATGCCATCGTCTTCGGATCTCCAATGGGCGCGCGCCCAGTCCAGCGCGGCAGGTAGATCGTCCTCCACCCACCGGTCGAGAAGAAGTCCCGTCGCCTCCTTGAACCGTGTGGTGCCCGCCTCGGCGATGAGCGGGGCGGCGGTGATCGGGTCGGATTCCGCCGCCGCCTTCAGTGTCTCGGAAACGAGATCGTGCCTGCGGAGGCCGGTGACATTGGCTTCGATCCAGCCGAGGGCGGCCACGACGTCGGTGCAGCCTAAGGTTGCGATGGCCCGACCTGCAACCGTCTCGCTCAATTCTCCGGAGGAGGAAACCCCCGCAAAGGCATCGTCACCCAGCATGCGCACGAAATCGAGCGCGGCCTCCGGCTCGATCCGCGTCCACAGGCCTACGATGTCGTCGAGGACTTCTTGGCGCCACGCGCTCTCCGGCGGGAGAACGAGGGCGAGCCGGGCGGCGGTGGCGGGGGCGCGCCGGGCCCAGGAGGGGGCGGTTATGGGAAGGTGTTCGGATCCGAGGCTCGGTTCCACGGAGGCGTAGCGGACGATGGCGCTGGTGGGATCGGTCTCGGCGTCGGCATTGAAGATGGCCAAGGCGGCGGCCCAGGCGTGATTTTCCGCATTGCTGAAGCGGGCGACTGCCGCGTAGGCGGCATCGGGATCGGTCCCGGCCCAACGGCCGAAGACGAACCTGATCGCATCCTTCGGCTGGTCGATGTCGGCCGCACGGGCGATGAGCGCCTCGGCGGCGGCGGCGGGGTCGACGTCGCACCAGCGGGCGAGGACGAGCTGCTGGGCATACCAGTCGGAGGGCTCCCCCGGGAAGAGGAGCCCGCGGAAATCCTCCGCGGAGCTCGCGGCGGCCAGGGTGCGGACGAGGCCGAGCCGGGTGGCGAAGGGCGTGGCGTGGGGCGGCGCGGCGCCCTTGCGCTGGGGGCTCGGGGTTGGAATCGGGGATGCCTCCGGAGTTTCGGGAGGGGCGGATTCTCCCGGCGTCCATGAGCCGACGACGGCGGCCGAGGCGAAGGCGGTGATCGCGCAGGCGGACTGGAAGATCGTGGTGTTCATCGGCGCTGTTGCCGATCGAGCGAGCGGAGGAGATCCGCCCTTTCGGCGTCGGGGATTGCGGATTCGCGGATGAGTGCGGCCGTCAGGTCAATCGTCTGCGGCGTGATCCGGCTGACGAGCCGACGTGCGGAGTCCGAGCGGAGCTCGCGCGTCGAAATCGAGACGTGCCAAGCCCAGGCGGATTCGGGATCGGTCTGCTGCAAGGCCTCCGCCAGCCGGGCCGCTGCCGTGTCCCGTTCGCGCCCGGGTGCGAGCGAGAGCGCCCAGCGGGAGGCGGCCTCGGGTTCGTAGTCCACCCAGGCGGCGGCTGCGCCGCGGATTGCTGCCTCGCGCGCGGGCGGGTCGGTGATGGTGCCGATCCAGCGGACGGCCTCGGCCGGGTCGCGACGGGCCATCTCGGCGGCGACGCCCCCGGTGACGAGCATGCGGTCATCGGCCGCAAGCCGATTGACGTCGCGCAAAAGTGGACTTTCTAACAGGGCGCTCTGGCCCCGGCCATCTCCCTTGAAAGGATCGATAGGATCTGGCGCCCTGGAGTCTTCGACCGCGGCGAGCGGTTCCAATATCTGTTCTTTCCGGCCGGCTGGGAGCTTGAGGATTTCTGCGAGTAGCCGGTCGCGCGCACCGTCGTCCCGGGTCGCCTTTTCTAAAATGCTCCTCGGCAGCTCGGGGGCGCTCTCGCGAAAGATCGAGTCGAACAACCGCTGGCGGCTGAGGAGCCAGTCGACGGCGGTCGTCGGGTGCCGGGACGCCCAGGCGTCGACCAGTCCGGCCATCGCGAGGCGGCTGCCGGGTCGGTCGAACTCGGGTTCCAGTGTCTCTGCCACCGGGGCATAGTCGTTCTCCCGGAGGCCGGCGAAGCCGGTGCTAGCGAAGTGGTGGCTGTCCTTGTCCGCGCAGATGTCTCGGATGAAGTGCGCCGCTAGAGCGGGGTCGCTTCGGAGGATGGGGGCGATCAGCTCGTGCCGGGCACGATCCCGGGCAGAGCCAGCGGGGACGCTCTCCGCGATCCAGGCGAAGGCCGCCTTGGGGTCCGATCGGGCGAGCCACCGGGCAATTTCCGACGTGGGAAACCGGTGGTGGGAGAACCGCGGTGCCAAGGCGGTCGCTGCGGCGAGATCGGTCTTGGCCAAGGCAATGGCAGCGGGGGCCATCGCCTCGTCCCGCTCGCGGGCTTGGGGGAGCGTTTCCGCCCACGCGATCACCGACGCCGGATCGGTCGTGGCGGCGGCTTCGGCGATCTTTTGGATCAGATCCCGGCGGTTTCTGCGTGGGAGAGTGTCGAGCAGCGCTTTGGCGGCGTCGGGATCGCGGTCGATGAGGCTGTCGAGGGCCGCATCGACCGCCGGTGTGAGGGTGATCTCGGCCCGTTCTGGAGATCCGGCAGCAAGCCGGGCGAGAAACCGTTCGGGATCGCGCTCCGCCATCGCTTCGAGCAAGATCGCGCGGAGTGGGGGGCGGGCGGAGGGCGGTTCCCATTGCGCGACGGCCGAGGCGGCGGCATCCGGATCGACGCGTGCCCAGACGGCAAAAAATTCCGGCAGCCGGTGGCTGACCCCGGACTCGGCGATGTGCCGGGCGGCAGCGAGCGGAGCGACTTCCGCCCAACGTTCGATCAGTGGGATGAACTTCCCGTCGAACGTGGCGGCGCTGTGCGAAGGGCTCGTGCGTTCGTCGAGGAGGTCGAAAAAGTGCAGGGCCAGCTCGGAGGCGTTGGCGCCGGCGAGCCCGTGGAGCCACATCGCGCCAGGATTGAAAAGAGGGGATGAAGGAACGCGGGGAGCGCTTTCGTCCGGGCCCGCGGCGGTGGGGGCGAGCGAGGTCGCCGACGGGGTGCCGGTCGTCAGCTTCGGGGTGCGCAACCCGACACCGCCGGCGTAGCCTGCCACGACGGCCAGTCCGAGCACCAGGCCGAACATCCGCTGGTTCATCGGGAACCATCGTCCGAAATCGTCGGGATGGGAACGACAATCTCACGGTCACGGGCGAAGATTTGTGCACGCCGAGCTTGCCATGCCTCCCAGAATTTTTTATAAACTTCTATAGCGGCCAGTCCCGAAGCCCGTGAACCAAACAGAGGGATGCTGCGGATTCATCGCCGATTCCGGCATCCTCCGACCCTCAGTCCAGGAGCGTCTCATGTCCGATTTTTTCCGATCCCTCCGCACCTTCTCGGCCTGGGGGTTACTCGTGCTGCCTGGGTTGCTCCCCGCGGATACCATCTTCGTCCGCGAGGGCGCCATCGGTGCGAACGACGGAACGTCATGGGGGGCGGCGTTCACCGACTTGCAAGATGCCCTCGCCACCGCCGCGGCCGGGGACGAAATCTGGGTGGCGCGCGGCCGCTACGTTCCGGGGACGGACATTGAGGATTCATTCGTCCTTCCCGACGATGTAGAACTTTACGGCGGCTTTGCCGGTGGCGAGGCGGCCCGCGACGACCGCCGCCCGGAAGCGAACCTCACGGTGCTCAGCGGCGATATCGACCGCAACGATCTCAGCGACGAGTCCGGCATCACCCGCGACCCCGATGCGATCCGTGGCGAGAACGCCGAAACCGTCGTGCTCGCGCCGTCGAGCAACGGATCTTCCACGGTGCTCGACGGGTTCACCCTCACGGCTGGCGATGCCTCGGGCCCCGGTAGCACCAGCGAGGAACGCAATGGGGGTGGGCTGGTGGCATTGTCTGGTTCGCCCACGCTCCGCCGCCTCGTCGTGATCGGCAACCGCGCGCGGCAGCAGGCCGGTGGGGTCTACCTCCGAAGTTCGAACGCCCGTGTCGATCTCTGCACCTTCCACCACAACCGGGCCGGCACGGACGGTTGCGGTCTCGGTATCGCCTTCGGGGCGCCCATTGTCACGAGCTC
>CAZKYJ010000193.1:0-7821 GCA_964556355.1 uncultured Verrucomicrobiales bacterium
GCCCGATTCCTCTCCCGCGACGACATCGAGTACCTCGGCCGCATCGACCAACAGGTGAAGATCCGCGGCTTCCGCATCGAGCTTGGCGAGATCGAATCCGCCCTGGTCGCCCACCCCACCGTCGCGGACGCCCGGGTGACGGTGCGCGAGGATGCCTCGGGTGACCGCCGGCTGGCCGCCTACCTCATCGCCCCGCCGATCGCCGCCGCCGACCTGCGCGCACACCTCGAAAAATCGCTGCCCGCCTACATGGTACCAGCCGCATTCGTTTTCCTAGACGCCTTCCCGCTCACCGCCAACGGCAAGCTCGACACCCGGGCGTTCCCGGAGCCCACCACGGAGCGCGCCGCCCTGGCCACCGATTTCGCTGCTCCATCAACCCCGACGGAACAGACCCTGGCGACCATCTGGCAAAACGTCCTACGCGTCCCGAGCGTGGGCGTCCACGACAACTTTTTCGAACTGGGTGGGGACTCGATCCTCAGCATTCAAGTGATCTCCCAGGCGCGGGCGGCCGGGCTGGATCTCATGCCCCAGCACCTTTTTCGGAACCAGACCGTCTCGACCCTGGCCTCCGCCGCGGGGGACGTCACAGCGGGGGACGTGGGTGCAACAGGGGCAGATCATCCGGAAGACGCGCAGGGCGCCGTTCCCCTAACACCCATCCAGAGCTGGTTCTTCGCGCACGGCTTCGCCGATCCCGGGCACTGGACCCAGTCGTTCCTCTTCACCGTTTCCACTCCCCTCGACCCCGGAAAGCTCCGCGCCAGCTTCGCTAAGCTCGTCGGGCGGCACGACGCCCTCCGCTTCCGTTTCGGCAGCGACGGATGCGTTGCCACCGACCTCGGATGTGCCCACGAAATCTTGGAGGTGGTGACCGGGGTGGATATCGACACTCTCGCCGCCCAGAAACGGCTCGACATTCAAAACGGCCCGCTCATCGCCGCCACCTATTTCCCAGATGCCGCGCGCCTTTTCATCGCCGTCCACCACCTCGCCATCGACGGCGTCTCCTGGCGGATCTTGCTCGAGGATCTCGAGGCCACATACCTCGACCAGCCCCTGCCTTCACCAACCGCACCGTTCGCCGCGTGGGCGCGCGCCACCCGGCGCTTCGCCTCGTCCGAATTCCTCGCAGGCGAGGCCGCCTACTGGAACGCCGTCGTTCTCAACGCCCCCAATTCGCCCCTCATTCTGCCCGACGACCCGGGAGCTGCCGACACCGAGGCCGACGGCGCTACCATCACCCTCCGCCTCGGCACCGGGACCACCGACAAGCTCGTCAGAGGGCTACCCGCCGCTTTCGGCACCCGGGCGAACGCCGCCCTCCTCGCCGGCCTCGCCCGCGCGGTCGAGGCGGAAACCGGGAGCCGCCACCTCTACATCGACCTGGAGGGGCACGGGCGCGAGCAGGCCGTCGCGGATCTCGACACCACGCGCACCGTCGGATGGTTCACCTCTCTCTTTCCCGTCTCGCTCCGCCTCCCGGAGGGAGGACCGGTCGAGACCCTCGCCTCGATCCAGAGTCAGCTCGATGCCATCCCGCACCACGGGGTCGGCTACGGGGCGCTCGAGCTACCCGGCGCAAGCCCGGCGGAGATCGTTTTCAACCACCTCGGGCAGCTCGATCGGGTCACCTCCGACCTGACGCTTTTCGCCTTTGCTCCCGAGCCCGTATCCGGCTGGCACGGAGCATCCAACCGCCGCACCCACGCCATTGCCATCGACACGGCAGTGCTCGATGGCTCGCTCGAAATCCGCATCTCCTACGGGGGAAATCGCTATAGCCGCGCGACGATCACCTCCTTCGCCGAAGCGTTCGCCACCGAGCTTCGCGGACTCGCCGCCCTGGTGGACGCCCCGGGTCGGAATGAGCGTCCGCTCACCCCGATGCAGGCGCTCTTCCACACCCTGGGCAGTGCCCGCCCGCACTACGTCGCCGACCAGTGGCACGCGCGGCTCGTCGGCCCCCTGGACGCCGACGCCTTCCGCGCGGCCTGGGAAACGGTCATCGAACGGCACAGCATTCTCCGCTCCACCTTCGGGGCCGACACCCAGCGGGTCCATCCCGAGGTCGCCGCCGAGTGGGTGGAGGTCGCCGATGGCACCCTACCAGAGGAGGTCCTGGCGGCCGACCGGCGGCGACCGACCAATCTTGGCGTCGCCCCCACGAGCCGGTTCACCCTGCTCCGTACCGGTCCCGAAGAACATTTCTTCCTCTGGTCGCTGCCCGATCTCCAAATGGACGGCTCGTCCTGGCCGATCGTCTTTTCGGAGGTCTCCGCCCTCTATGCGAATCCGACCGCCTCGCTGCCGGCGGCGCCGCCCTACGCGCGCTACCTCGACTGGCTCGCCGCCCTCGACCCCGCGCCCGCGCGGGAGTTCTGGCGGCAGCGGCTCTCCGGGTTCCGCGCACCGACACCCCTCCCGCTCGATCACCCCGGGGGGCACTCCACGATGGCCGAGCGCTGCGTCAGCCTGCCCGGGGAGCCGGTGGCCTCCGCCGCCCGGCGCTACCGTTCGACCCCGGCTACGCTGGTGCAGGCCGCCTGGGCGGCAGTACTCTCCCGGGCGGCGTGCCGGGAAGACGTGGTCTTCGGCATCGCATTGGCCGGGCGTCCAGCCGACTTGCCGGGGGTGGAGAACATCGTCGGCCCGCTGACCAACAACGTTCCCGTGCGGATCCGTCTCGACCCGCGATCCTCCGTGGACGAACTTCTCAGCACCGTCCAGAACGCGGCCTTCGAGGCGGCGTCGCACCAGTTCCTTCCCCCGCTTGAGATCCAGGATTGCAGCGCCGTTGCCTGGAAGGATCGCCTCTACGATAGCCTCGTCGTTTTTCAAAACTACCGGGTCGACGAGACCGCCACCCGCCTAGGTAGCGCCGTGCGCATCGAGGATTTCCACGGCCCGATCCACACGAACTATGCGCTCACCCTCGTCGCCGTCCCCGGCGATGAACTGAAGCTTACGCTGGTGTACGATCGCTCGAAGGTTTCGTGCGAGCGGGCGGACGCCATCCTCTCGGCGCTCGTCGAATCCCTCCACGCCCTCGCCGGGTGGGCGCTGCCCGCCCCCTCCATCCCCCGGGCGGAAGAGGCTCCGCCCCTCCGCGCCGCCACCGGTGCGATCGCGGTGCCTACCACGCCTTTGGAGCGCCAGATCGCCGGCGTCTGGCAGCGGGCATTTGGGGTGTCCGCAATGTCGACAGCAGACAGCTTCTTCGATCTCGGCGGTCATTCGCTGCTCCTCGTGCGGGTGCACCAGGCACTGCAGGAGTCGCTCGGGCGCGACTTTCCGATCGTCGATATATTCCAGCACCCGACCATCGCCGGCCTCGCCCGCCGTCTCGAGGAATCTGGTGCGGAAGCACCCGCCCAGCCCGCCCAGCCTGCCCTGCCAGTGCCGGACCGATCAGACGCCTCGGGCATCGCCATCGTGGGCATGGCACTGCGCGTCCCCGGCGCCGACAGTCCCGACGCCTTCTGGGAAAACCTCGTGACCGGCCGCGAGACCATCAGCACCTTCGAGCCCAGCGACGACCCCGACTACGTCCCGCGGCGCGGCGTCCTCGATGACCCGACCCTTCTTGATGCGGCCTTCTTTGGGATCAGCCCGAAGGAGGCCGAGGTCACCGACCCGCAGCAGCGCCTCTTCCTCGAGGCATCGCACGAGGCGCTCGAAGCGGCGGGCTATGACCCGGCAAACTGGCCGGGGACCATCGGGGTCTACGCCGGGGTCGGCCAGAACTACTATTACCTCAGGCACGTGCACCCGAATGTGGCCCTGCGCGAGGCCGTCGGCTCCGAGGCCGTCATGCTGGGCAACGAAAAGGACTACGTGGCCACCCGCGTCGCCCACAAACTCGACCTCACCGGGCCCGCCCTCAGTATCCACACCGCCTGTTCGACCTCACTCGTCGCCGTCGTCCAGGCCGCGCGCGCCATCCTCGATGGCGACTGCGACATGGCGCTGGCGGGGGGCGCGGCCATCCGCTTTCCTCAGGACCGCGGCTACCGCTACGAGGAAGGGAGCATCTTCTCGCCCGACGGGCACTGCCGCGCCTTCGACGCCCAGGCCGCCGGCACCGTGTTCTCCAACGGTCTAGGGGTCGTCGTGCTCAAGCGCCTCGACGCCGCCCTGCGGGACGGCGACCAGATCTACGCCACGATCAATGGAGTCGGCCTGAGCAATGACGGCGCGCAGAAGTTCAGCTTCACCGCCCCGAGCGCCGAGGGACAGAGCGCCGCGGTATCTCGCGCCCTCCGCATGGCCGGGGTCTCCGCCGACACGATATCCTACGTCGAAGCCCACGGGACGGGCACTCCGCTGGGGGATCCCATCGAGATCGCCGGCCTCACCCGGGCGTTCCGCCAGCTGGGCTGCACCACGAACAACGGCTGCGGGATCGGTTCGCTCAAACCATCCACCGGCCATCTCGACGCAGCCGCCGGGGTCGCTGGCCTCATCAAGGCGACCCTAGCACTCCACCACCGGAAGCTTCCGCCCACACTCCATTTCACCAAGGCCAACCCGAAGCTCGATCTGGCGGACTCCCCGTTCCGGGTCATCGACCGGCTCGCCGACTGGCCCGCCCCGGACGGACACCCTCGCCGCGCCGGAGTCAGCGCCCTGGGCGTCGGCGGCACCAATGCTCACGTCGTCCTCGAAGAGGCACCCCAAGCGCCATCGACCGCTCGCCCGCCGGCCCGCAGCCCTCAGCTCCTCGTGGTGTCCGCCCGGTCCGAACAGGCGCTGGACTCCGCGCTGGAGAACCTCGCCCAACACTTCGAGAATCACGCCACGGCCCCGCTCGCCGATGCCGCCTTTACCCTGGGCATCGGGCGCCGCGCCCACCCCCACCGGGCCGCGGTCGTTGCGGCCACGCCCGCCGAGGCCGTCGAGGCCCTCCGCGGCGATCCAGCGCGGACCTCCCGACAGTCACCCGGTGCCGTCTTCCTCTTTCCCGGCCAGGGGGCGCAGTATCCGGGCATGGGTGCGGGTCTCTACCAGAGCGAGCCCGTCTTCCGCAATGCCATCGATGCCTGCTGCGAGATCCTTTCCACCGATCTCCGGGCGATCCTCTACCCGAAGGGCGGCGGCGAGGAGGAGGCCAGGGAACAGTTGCGGGACACCCGAGTCACCCAGCCTGCCCTCTTCGCCACCTCCTACGCGCTCGCGCAGCTCTGGATGTCCTGGGGAATCAGGCCCGCCGCCATGCTGGGGCACAGCGTGGGCGAATACGTCGCCGGCTGCCTCGCCGGCGTTTTCTCGCTCGAGGATGCCGTCCGGCTCGTCGCCCGCCGCGCCGACCTCGTCGCCGCCCAGCCGGGAGGCGCCATGCTCGCCATCCGGCTCCCGGAGTCCGAAGTGGCCGGATTCCTCCCCGACGATCTCGACCTGGCCGCGCTCAATTCGCCCAACCTCACGGTGGTGGCCGGAGGCTACGATGCGATCGGACGTTTCGAGGAAAGTCTCTCCACCCGGAAGATCACGGCGCGCCGGCTGCAGACATCGCACGCCTTCCACTCCCGCATGATGGACCGCGTGGTGGCGGAGTTCGCCCCGCTGTTCGCCTCGATCCGCCTGAACGCTCCAGAGATCCCCTACGTTTCCAACGTCACCGGTCGCTGGGTCAGCGAAACCGAAGCCACCGACCCGGGCTACTGGGCGGCCCATGTCCGGCAGCCGGTCCGCTTCGTCGAGGGGTTGGCCACCCTCTTCGCCGAGACCACGGGAGCCCTCCTGGAGGTCGGCCCCGGCACCGGCTGCGGAACTTTCGCCCGGCAGCATCCCGACCGGGACAAATCGCGGGTCATCGCCGCCTCCCTCAACGAAAAATCCTCCGACGAGCAACGCTGCGCACTGGCCGCGCTCGGCCAACTCTGGGCCGGTGGGGCCACCCCCGACTGGTGCAGCTTGCACGGTGGCGAGTCACCCCGCCGCGTCGTGCTCCCGACGTATCCGTTCGAGCGGAAGGCATTTTGCGCTCCGGCTGACGACGAAGCGCCGGTACTGCATGAGGCGTCCATGCCCGCGCCAGGCCCAGGCACCGGCACCACCTCCGCCCCGGCCGCCGCGGGTTCCGAGGCGGCAGGAAAAGCGGAGTCCGCCCCGTTCGTCGCCGAGATCCGGCAGGCACTGCACGCCATCAGCGGGTTCCCGATCGACGAACTCGAACCCGATGCTGCCTTCATCGATCTCGGGTTCGATTCCCTCTTCCTCACCCAGGCCAGCCTCGTCCTCAGCAAACGCTTCGCTACCAAGGTCACCTTCCGCCAGCTCATGGAAGGACAGAACTCGATCGCGGCGCTCGCCCGGCTGCTGGAGGCAACCGCCCCTCCCAGCGATGCCGCCCCCGCCACGCCACCGGCCGCGACCGCGCGGGCCGCAAGCCCCGCCATCCGGGTCACCCAGCAAGCGATCAACCCGGAGAAAAGGATCGCCTTCGGACCGTTCCGCCCGGTGCAGACCGGCGACGGGGGAGCCCTGACCGATGCACAGCGCTGCCACCTCGCCGATCTCACCCGGCGCTACAACGCGGCCACCCGCACCTCCAAGGAGGTCGCCCAGGCGCACCGACGCTCGCTCGCCGACCCCCGTGCCGCCGCCGGCTTCAACCCGCAGTGGAAAGACCTCGTCTACCCGATCGCTTCCGACCGCTCCGAGGGCGGCAAAATCTGGGATCTCGACGGCAACGAGTATGTCGATGTCACTCTGGGGTTCGGCCTCAACCTTTTCGGGCACCGACCTCGGTTTGTCCAAGAGGCCATCAAAGCCCAGCTCGACCCGGGCCTTCACATCGGTCCCGCCCACCCGCTCGCCGGGGAGGTCGCCGATCTCGTCCGCGAGTTTTCGGGGATGGAACGCGTATCCTTCTGCAACACCGGATCCGAGGCCGTCACGGCGGCGCTCCGCGTCGCCCGCACCGTGACCGGACGTGACCGGATCGTGATGTTTACCGGTGCCTACCACGGGATTTTCGACGAAGTGCTCGCCCGCCCGCTCGTCACCAATGGCGAACTCCGTGCCGCCCCCATCGCCCCGGGCATCACCGGTTCGGCCGTCGCCGAGATCCTCGTCTTGGAGTACGGGAATCCGGAATCGCTCAGCATCTTGCGCGAGCACGCCGACGAGATCGCCGCCGTCCTCGTCGAGACCGTTCAGTCCCGCCGCCCCGACCTCCAGCCCGTCGCGTTCATCCGCCAGCTCCGCGAGATCACCGCCGCTGCGGAGGTAGCCCTCATCTTCGACGAGGTCGTCACCGGGTTCCGCACCGCCCCGGGGGGCGTCCAGGAGCGCTTCGGAATCCGCGCCGACATCGTCACCTACGGAAAAGTCATCGGGGGTGGCCTGCCCATCGGAGTCGTCGCGGGCAGCGCGCGCTACCTCGACGCGCTGGACGGCGGCTACTGGCAGTACGGGGACGATTCATTCCCCGAGGTCGGCGTGACCTTCTTCGCCGGCACGTTTGTCCGGCACCCGCTGGCGCTGGCCGCTGCCAAGGCGGTTCTCGGTCACCTGAAGCGCGAAGGACCCGATCTCCAAAATGATCTCGATGCGCGTACCGAAGCGCTGGTCGATGAATTGAATGCGGTCGCCACCCGTCACGGCGTGCCCATCGTGGTGACTCGGTTCAGCTCACTCTACTTCCTCAATGTCGCGCCGGCCATCGCGCGCTTCTCGCCGCTCTTTTTCGCGCACATGCGCCTCCGCGGCATCCACATCTGGGAGGGGCGCGGAAGCTTCCTCTGCACGGCACACACCGACGCCGACATCCGCCGTATTGTCGATGCCTTCGCCGGGAGCATCGCCGAACTC
>CAZKYJ010000194.1:0-7811 GCA_964556355.1 uncultured Verrucomicrobiales bacterium
TCTACTTCTCCCGCGGCAACGACCCGGAGATCTACGACGAGCGGAAACAACTGGGCAAATCCCTCGTGCCCGCCGTCCTGGAGTCGGTCTCCAACGACCTTCAGAACACCATCGTCTCCTTCGTCCCGAACACCGCCGAGGTCGCCTACCACGGGCTCATGCTCGGCCTCCGAGAACACCGCCGCTACGAGGTGCGCGACGCCCTTCTCGCCTCCGTGACCAAGGGGCGGTCGCTCACGCCGGAGGAGATCGACCAGCTCGTCCTCTACAACTGGCCCCGCGGCGAAAAGATCGCCCACAAAGACATCAAGCTCCGCACCTTCATCTCGCAGGAACAGGGTCGCGAGCGCCTCGTCTCCCACGTCTACGACATCACCTACGGGGAGGTGACCTCCAACGACAACCTCGTCGTCATCGACGATTCCATCGTCCGGGGAACGACCTTGAAGAAATCGATCCTCAAGATGCTCACCCGGACGAACCCGAAGAAAATCGTCATCGCATCGACGGCCCCCCAGATCCGCTACCCCGATTGCTACGGGATCGACATGGCCGAGTTCGGCAAGTTCATCGCCTTCGAGGCCGCCATCGCCCTCCTGCGGGAGTCGGGCCAGCACCGGGTGATCAACGAAGTCTACGAAGAGTGTGTCTCCGAGCTGCGCAAGCCCCGGTCCGAGATGCAGAACCGCGTGAAGCGAATCTACGCGGGGTTCACTGACGAGCAGATCTCCGACAAGATCGCCGAGTTCATCTACCCGTCCGACACCGATTGGAAAGGCGAGGTCAAGGTCATATTTCTCACCGTACCCGAGCTGCACAAGGCCATCCCCAACCACCACGGCGACTGGTACTTCACCGGCGATTACCCGACTCCCGGGGGCTACGAACTCGTCAACCGCGCTTTCGTCGCCTTCTGCGAAAACAAGAAAGGGCGGGTCTACGACCTGGTGTAGGAATCCCTCCGCCCCCGTCCGCGAGAGGCAAACCTGTCGCCGCTGCGGCAGCGGCGACCCGCCAGGGGCTCTCCCCTTCCGGTCGGAGCCGGGCGAGCGGTCACCGATCGGTTCACGCGATGAGGTCATGCACCACCTTGCCGTGCACGTCGGTGAGCCGGAAGTCCCTTCCCGCGTAGCGGTAGGTGAACTCCTCGTGATCGAACCCTAACAGGTGCAGAATGGTGGCGTGGAGGTCGTGGACGTGGACGGGGTTTTCGACCGCGGCGAAGCCGAACTCGTCGGTTGCCCCGTGGACGTGGCCACCTTTGACGCCGCCGCCGGCCATCCAGGTGGTGAAGCCGTAGTGGTTGTGGTCGCGCCCGTTGATCTTGCCGGCATTCGATCCGGGGGCCGGCAGTTCGACCGTCGGCGTCCGCCCGAATTCGCCCCCCCAGACGACGAGGGTCTCGTCGAGGAGGCCCCGCTCTTTGAGGTCGCTGACCAGGGCACCGATACCCTGGTCGCACTCCCGGGCGAGGCGGCGGTGGTTGACCTCGATGTCATCGTGGCTGTCCCACGGCTGGCCGGCGCCGTGCCAGAGCTGGACGAAGCGTACGCCGCGTTCGACCAGGCGCCGCGCCATGAGGAGCTGCTGCCCCTGGTGGGTATGGCCGTAGCGCTCCCGCACTCCGGCCGGTTCCTTTTCGATATCGAAAGCATCCGTGGCCTCCAACTGCATGCGGTAGGCGAGTTCGAACGACTGCACCCGCGCCTCGAGTTCCGCGTCGCGCTGGCGCTTTTCCGCGTGTTCCCGATTCAGCTCGGCCAGGAGATCGAGCTGCCGCCGCTGCTCGTTGGTCGGGAGATACTCGTTGCGGATGTGAGCGATGAGCTTTTCGACCTCGTCGTGCTTGCTGTCGATGTAGGTCGCCTGATAGGCGCCCGGCAGGAACGCGTTCTGCCAGTTCTGGGCACCTTTGATCGGGTAGCCGCCCGGGCACATCGTAACGAACCCCGGCAGGTTCTCGTTTTCCGAACCCAGCCCGTAGTTGACCCAGGAACCCAGGCTCGGGCGAATGAGCCGGGAATCCCCGGTGTTCATGAGCATGAGCGAGGGCTCGTGATTCGGGACGTCGGCGTGCATCGACCGGATGACGCAGATGTCGTCGATGTTCTGCGCGGTGTGGTGGAAGAGCTCGCTGACCTCGATGCCGCTTTTCCCATAGCGCTGGAACGTGAAGGGCGAGCCGAACCCCGCGCCGGTGCGACGTTCCGTCCGCAGATCCATGGGCAACTCTTTGCCGTGGAACTCGTTGAGCTTCGGTTTCCGGTCGAAGGTGTCGACGTGCGACGGCCCGCCGTTCATGAAGATGTGGATGACGTGCTTGGCGGTGCCGCCGAACTGGGGTTGCTTGCGCGCCAGAGGGTTCAGGTTGCCGGCAGCCCGCGCGTCGCCCATCAGTCCGCCCATGGCCATCGCGCCGAAGCCCATGCCGCAGCGGGAGAGGAAATCCCGGCGGGTGACAATTCGGTCGGCGAGCGGGTTGCGGTGGTTGTAAAGGCTCATGTTAGTCGATGAAGGCGAACTCGTTGGTCGCGAGAAGGACCTGCGCGAGCTTGTCCCAGACATCCAACTGGGCCGGCCCGGAAAACCCCTCGTCGCTCCGCACCACGCCGGCGTCGGAGCCCGGCTCCTCGATGGTCGCCGCCCACGAAAACGAATCGTGGGACGGGTTTTCCCGGCAATCGACGACGAACGAGACCGCTTCCCCGGCCTCGAGCGAGACGGCGTCGACCTCCGCGTCGACCTCCGCGCCACCCGCCACCGGCTCGAGGATCCACTCTCCCACGACCCCCTGCCGATCCGTGACGAGACGACCGCGGACGCCGTCGCCTTGCTCGCTATTCCTACGCAACTTCCCGGTGATACGGAACGTGCCGCCCCGCTCGGTCGTCCAGCGCCGGATGGCGGCTTTGCTGGCGTCGCCGGGGTGGCCACCGCCATCGTTCAGCGAGACCCAGCCGAGCGACGGGTCCGGCAGGTTCGCCCCCCCTTGCCAAGTATTGCCCGACCAGTGGGGCAGGCGGTGGAACTCGAGCTTCGCCGACGCGTCGTCCCACGCCCCGTAGCCGTATTCCCAGCGGGTCGGTGTCTGCGCCGGACGTCCGGCGGATTCGCTGCGGACGAACGCGAGGGCGGTCTCCAGTTCGCGGGTGGTCGGAGAGCGGGCGAGGACCTGGCGGTAGAGCCGCCGCACCTTTTCCGCCGGGTCGTCCGTCGCGGCGAGCGCCTCGCCCCGGGCGATCCGCTCGGCCTGCTCGACGACGAACGGGCTGTTCATGACGAAGAGCGCCTGCTGGGGAACCGTCGTCTCAAGGCGCATCGGAGTGTGGGCATCGGGGCTGGCAAAATCGAAAGCGCGGAACATCGGGGGCAGGTCTTGGCGGTCGACAAATGCGTAGACCGTGCGGCGGGGCGGCGAGGGGTGCGCGGCGATCTCGACCGGCTTTCCGCCCATCGTGAGATCGAGCGCGCCCGAGGCGCTCAACACGCTGTCCCGCATCGCCTCGAAGCCCAACCGCTTCCGGTTCGCGCGGGCGTAGAGATCGTTCTCGGGATCGCTCTGGGCGAGGTCGGGGCGCGCGGCGCTGGACTGCCGGTAGGTCGCGGAGAGTACCATGAGGCGGTGTAGTTTTTTCATCGACCACCCGTCATCCATGAACCTCACGGCGAGGTAGTCGAGGAGATCGTGCTGCACCGGCTCCGGACACTGCACCCCAAAATCTCCTGGCGTGCGCACCAGAGGGCGACCGAAATGGTGCATCCATGTGCGATCGACGGCCACCCGGGCGGTCAGAGGGTTCGCCGGATCGGCGATGGCGTCGGCCAGCTGCCGCCGTCCGGACCCCTTGGTGAACGGTTCCCGCGCGTCGCCCGGGCTGAGCACCTGCAAGAACTGGCGCGGGACGATCTCGCCGCGGCTGCCGGGGTTGCCGCGCTCGAAAATGGGGGCGTCACGGGGCTTGTCCTCGTCCACCATGACCATCGCCCGCGGGGGCGCGCCCGGCGACGACGCCACGAATTTGACGAGCTTCGCGTCGAGCTCCGTCAGACCGTTGCGATCCCCGCGATGCAGGAGACCCCGGTAATCGTCCACTGCGATCCCCGTCGGACACTCGGGCGAGTTGAGAGCCCGGCCGACCGGCGAGTCCTCGGCGAGGAGAGCCACCACCTTTTCGGCGAGCGCGCGGTGCGCCCCGTCCTCTCGCGGGGCGGACGCCTCCCGCCATTCGGCGAACACCTGGGCGAGCTCCCCGTCCGGCGGCGACTTGAGGAAAGCGATCCACCGCTCGGCCAAGCGGCGGTAGAGGCTCCGGCGGTCGACGACCTCCCCGATTTTCTTCCCGTCCGCTTCCCAGAGCTCCTCGGCTGCCTTGAAATACTCGACGAGCTTCTCGGCCGAGCGGGCGGCGTCCCGCTTCGACTGGAGGTAGTGCTGGATCTCCCCTTCGATCGCGCTCTTCCCCTCAACGTAGGCTTCGTAGTCGGCGCCTTCTCCGGGGCCACCGATCTCGGGCAGCTCGTCCGGCACCCGGGAACTCGCGAACACCCCGTAGAGCGAGTAGTAATCCGCCGTGGGGATCGGATCGAACTTGTGGTCGTGGCAGCGGGCGCAGGACACCGTGAGCCCGAGCGCCCCCCGGGTGACCACGTCGATCTGGTCGTCGATGATATCTTGCTCGCGCCCCAAAAACTGCCGCCCCACGGTCAGGAATCCGAGAGCGGCAAGGTGCGCCCGCTCGGCGCCCTCCTCTTCGACGAAGCGGTCGCCCGCGATCTGATAGCGCAAAAAGTCGTCGTAGCGCAGATCGTTGTTGATG
The DNA here is from genome assembly GCA_964556355.1 of uncultured Verrucomicrobiales bacterium. Lineage (GTDB taxonomy): Bacteria > Verrucomicrobiota > Verrucomicrobiia > Verrucomicrobiales > DEV007 > CAZKYJ01. The sequence goes on from CAZKYJ010000194.1 coordinate 4,818, forward strand.
GCATTGATGACCCAGTCCCGATAGGTGTAGCTGTAGGGAAAACGCGGCTCCCGACCACCGATCGCATAGCCGATGGTGTCGGCGTAGCGGGCAACATCGAGCCAGTGACGTCCCCAGCGCTCGCCATAGCGCGGCGACGCTAGCAGGGAATCGACCAGCTTAGGGTAGGCATCTTCCGCGGTGTCGCCGACGAACCTCTCGATCTCATCAAAGGTCGGCGGCAGCCCGGTCAGATCGTAGGTCACCCGCCGGATCAGCGTCCGCTTCGAGGCTTCCTCGCTGGGGTCGATCCCTAACGCTTCCAGCTTCGCGAAGACGAACGCGTCGATCGGGTTGGTGATCCGCTCCCGCAGCGCCGGATCCGCGACCTCGGGCAGCGGGGCAGCCACCGGCCGCTGGAATGCCCAGTGGGACTGCCCGTCGTCGCGCCCCAGCGCACAGGTCGGCAGCGCCACGGCAGCGAGCCATGCCACGACTGGGAGGGAAGACGAGTACGATTGATCCATGGGGAGTGTCGCTGAAACTACGCATTCGAACCCCCGGGGATTTCACCGACCGGCGAGAATCACGCCGACGGCTCGTCCGCCCCGCCCTCGGCGGAAGCGGGTTCGGCAACGTCCCGGGCACCGGGATCCGGCACGCGCACGAACCGGAGCCGGCCGACGCTTTTCCCGTCGGTTTCGGTGACCGTCGCTTCCCAGCCTTCGATCTCGACACTTTCGCCCTCTTCCGGGAGGTGGCCGAGCAGGTGGGTGACAAACCCGCCGATCGTGCTCACGTCGGGGCTGTCGAGCTTGAGCTCGGTTTTCTCCCAGAGCTCGTAGAGCGGGAGCGAGCCGACCACCGTGAACTCGTCATCGCTGACCTGGAAGAACTCCTTGTGGCTATCGTCCTCATCGAACTCGTCGTGGATGTCTCCGACGAGTTCTTCGATGACGTTGTCGAGCGTGACGATGCCCAGCGTCCCGCCGAACTCATCGACGACCAACGCCATATGCACTTGCTGTTTGAGGAAAAGCTTGAGCAGATCGTCGAGCGCCATCATCTCCGGCACCGTGGGCAAGGGGCGGAGGATCTTGTAGAGATCCGGCGCCTCGTCCCGCATGAGCCGGAGGATGTCCTTCAGATGGATCAGTCCGAGGGCGGAATCCAAGTGGCCATCGACCAGCGGGAATCGGGTGTGGCCCGACTCGATCGCGGCGTCGAGATTCTCTTGGAAATCCTTGCTCGGGTCGAGCGAGGTGACATCGGCGCGCGGCGTGAGCACATCGCGCACATGGAGGTCGTTGAGCTCGAGGGCAGCGATGAGGATCTCGCGCTCGGTCGGGGTGACCTCCTCACTTTTTTCTGTCTCCTGGACGAGGAGGCGCAGCTCGTCGGCGCTGTGCAGAAGCTCGCTCTCGCCGACCGGTTCGATTTTGAAAATGAGTTTGAGAAGCTTGTTGGCGGTGCCGTTGAGCAGGATGATCGGAAGCTTGAAGAGGAGGTAAAAGAAACCGAGCGGGCGGGCGACGAACATCGTGGTACCGATGGCTTTGCGAATGGCCAGACTTTTCGGCATCAGCTCACCCAAGACGATGTGGAGGAAGGTGATGACGGCAAAGGCGATCCCGAAAGCGAACTTGGAGACGAGTGCCTCCGAGACATCGGGACCGAAAGCCATGAACATGAGCGGCTCGATGAGCTTGCCGATGTAGGGCTCGCCCAGCCAGCCGAGCGCCAGGCTGGCCAAGGTGATCCCGAGCTGGGTCGCGGACAGGTAGGCGTCGAGGTGGTCGGTGACGTGGCGAGCGAACACTGCCCGCTTTTTCCCCGCCTCGATGAGCGAATCTATCTGGCTGGAGCGGACTTTGACGATGGCGAACTCGGCGGCCACGAAGAACCCGTTCAACAAGACGAAGAACATGATGACCGCCATCTTCCACGCCACCTCACCGGGGCTCGCCGTCCATTCACGGATGACCTCACCATGTCCACCAACGGCGGCGAGGATGGGGATAGTAAGATCCATGGGATACGGGAAGGAGCCACCGCAGCCCGGGGCCGGGGCTCGGGCGGGCGGCGCGGCGGGCTAGAGCTTTTCGTAGACGCCCTCGTCCCGCTTCTGCAGGATCGTGAACCCGGCGCTTTTCATTTCACTGGTTCCCGCAACCCGCGTGACCCGCGGGGTACTGACCTGACCGATCAGCTTTTTCACCGGCTGCTTACAAAGCGGGCAAACCTCCAGGGCCGGGCGACTGACCGGGCGCCTCAGCTCGAAGCCCTTGCGGCAGATCGGACAACCTTTTTCGGAATCGGCCGCGACGTATTCGTAGAGTGGCATTTGGCGTAAAGTATCACGCGCCTCGCAACTCGACAACGGTCCGGGGGCAGCGACCGGATAAACCCCCGGGTTGGGACAGGGGCGAACGGGTGTTCGCCCTTGAAGGAGTTTTCGCTACCAGCTGGATTTGGTGACGCCGGGGATGAGACCGTGCGACGCACACTCCCGGAAGGTGATACGGGACATCTTGAAACGGCGGAGGAACGAACGGCGGCGACCGGTCACCTCACAGCGGTTGACCACGCGGGTCGGGCTGGCGTCACGGGGCAGCATCGAGAGACCGACATAGTCCTTCTCGTCCTTGAGCTGCTTGCGGAGTTCCGCATACTTCTCAACAGTCTTTTGTTTGCGCTTATTGCGCTCGATCCACGATTTTTTGGCCATAGCGAGCCGTGTTTATAGTCGAAGTTTGGGGGTTTGCAAATTTTTCACGTCGCTTTTCTTTCGGCGAGCTGACCGCGGCGGATCTTCCCCAGAGGGCCGCGGGGGAGTCGCTCGAGGGGGCGCCACTCGGCAACGCGGGCGAATCCCGGAGCGGACGCGTTGTAGCGCTCTACGCGGCCTCGCCACTCGTCCGCATCGCCTTCGGTGTAGAGGACGATTCTGGCACCGGCCCGCGCGTCCGGCTCGGCGAGTGCCCCGCACCCGGTTCCGCCTATCGCCGCTTCGAC
>CAZKYJ010000195.1:0-7802 GCA_964556355.1 uncultured Verrucomicrobiales bacterium
GGCGCGGTTGATCTCGTCGGCGAGGAGGAGGTTGGTGAACACCGGCCACGGTTGGAAGACGAACTCACGGCGGCCATCGATCTCCTGGAGGACGGGGTTGCCGGTGATGTCCCCGGGGAGGAGGTCGGGCGTGAACTGCACCCGTTTGGTGTCGAGCTTGAGTGCTTTCGAGAGCCCTTTGACGAGTTCGGTTTTCCCCAGTCCGGGGAGTCCTTCGAGCAAGATGTGGCCGCGGGCGAGGAGGCCGGTGACGGTCAGCTGAACGAGTTCTTCCTGGCCGAAGAGAACGGTGTTGAGGGCGGAGGTGAGTCGGGCGATGCGGTCGCGTGCCCCGGTGGCGTCGGCGTCTGAAATCGTGGCGGGAAGTGGCATCAAAAAGGGATGGGGGATGGAGGAAGAAGGGTGAAAACGAACGCGGAGCGCTACTTGAAGTAGCGCTTGAGGACGGCCTTTTCGGCCGGGAGCAGGGTGTCGCGCCAGACCTTTTGACCGCCCTCACCCTCGGATTGGATGACACCCGCCGAGGTGGGGGCGGTGGCGGACTTGTCGAGATCGTGCTCCCCGACGGAGGTGCCGATGAGGTCGGCGGGCAGCGCGCGGGAAAGGTCGTCGTTGGAGACCGCCTCCAGGTTGTTCGTCCCGAGGTCGGCCTCGTTGGGCGAGAGGGTGATCGGGGCCGTGCCGGGTCCCCGGTTCACGCCTCCACGGCCGGGGAGCGTTCCGCCGGGAGCCGTGCCGCCATTGATGAGCGCGAGGAGCTCGGCCTCCTCGAGATCCCCCCACGCGAGCCCCTCGCCCACGCCGGAGCCCTCCCCGAGGCACGATTTGCAGGCCGTCGTGCCGCTCTTGAGCTGCTCTTTGAGCTTGGCGAGCTGCTCGGGGGTCAGGCTTTTGAGCTTCGAAGGATCCAGCCCTTCGAGGGCGTCCATGAGGTTCTGGTCGAGCGGGAGATCGCCAAGTTTGAGCCCCTCGACTGCCTCGCCAAAGTCGGCCAGGAGCTTCTCTTTGGCCGCGGCGGAGAGCTGGGCGTCGAAGTGCTCAAGCATGGTGAGCGCCTTCTCGGCAGTGTCGAGCTCGTTGGCCATTGCGCTGATGGCATTTTCAAGTTTGGTGCGCTGGTGGTCCGACGCCTCGAGGCTGGAGTGGCTGTACCACTCTTCGGTCGGCTGGGCGCGGAGTTCCTCGATGTTCTCCTGGAGTTTTTTCAAAGCATCGGGCTCCACGAGCGACTCTTCCTCCAGTTTGGCTAGCATGTCTTCCACCTGCGCCCATGCGAGAGGCGGGCTGACCGGCGCCGCGTCCTTGTTCGCCATCCCCGAGACGGGGAGGAGGAGGGCGGCGACGACGAGCGCGGTGGCCGCGACCGGTGGGAGCCAGACCCAGCGGGCGCTCCACGCGGTGCCATCGAGAGTCCGCATGCCATCGCGGGGAGGGGGCCAAGGGGCGATGCCTCGGGAGGCCGCCGTGAGCGCGTTGTGGAGTCCTCGGTGCTCCTCGATTCGCACGAGGGCGCCCGGTTCGCCGATGAATCGGCGTTTCGCTAAAACGAAGGCGGCGATCGCCGAGCCGGCGACGATCCCGATGACGGTGGCCGCCTGGCCGATCGCCGTGGGCTCGACGCCGTAGCTCCGAGAAACGAGGATGGCGCAGGCCGCCAGGAGGCTTGCACCGACGATGATCGGGGCGAACGATTGCCACCACCAGGCGGCGTTCACCTTGCGGGCGACGGCGCCGGCGCGCTTCCGCCAGTAGACTTCGTTGTTCGGCGTTTCCATGGGCGCGGGTTGGTAGGATTGCAGCTTGCGCTCCCCAGCAAATGCTAGTCTATGTGCCGCGAAATTGCAAAACTGCGCACAGGAGACAGACACGGAGACGATGGCGAACGAAAGTGGGGGCGAGATCAGGCGCGTCCGATGGGGGATCTTGGGAACCGGCTTCATTGCCGATGCGTTCGCCACTGGCGTCGTCCATTCGGAAACCGGCGACCTGGCAGCGGTCGCGAGTCGTGGGCAAGAATCTGCCGCTGCTTTCGCCGCGGGCTTCCCGTCGATCCAACGCGCCCACGCCTCCTACGACGCGCTGATCGACGACCCGGAGGTGGACGCGATCTACGTGGCGACGCCGCACCCGTTCCACGCGGAATGGGCGGTGCGCGCGGCGGAGGCTAAAAAAGCGGTGCTCTGCGAGAAACCGATCGGGGTCTCGTCCGTCGAGGCCGAAACGATCATCGCCGCGGCCACGGCGAACGGAACTTTTTTCATGGAGGCCTACATGTACCGGCTGGCGCCGCAGACCGCGGCGATCGTCAACCTGGTGCGCGAGGGGGCGGTCGGGCGGGTCGCCGGCATCGACGCAAGCTTCTCGTTCCGCGCGCCGTTCGACCCCGAGTCGCGGCTCTTCAACCCGGCGTTGGCGGGCGGGGGAATCCTCGATGTGGGCGGCTATCCGGTGACCATGGCAGCGCTGGTGGCCGGAGCGATCGGCGGCGGGACGTGGGAGGCACCGACCCACTTCGCCGGAACCGGAATGCTCGGCCAGACCGGTGTGGACGAGTACGCCGTGGCCACGGCCCGCTACCCCTCCGGCCTCGTGGCGAGGCTGGCCTGCGGGGTGGGGGTTGACGAACTGCCGGGTGGGTTGACGGTTTTCGGAACCGAGGGCTCGTTCCGCGTGACCGATGCGTGGACTCCTGTCAATCATGGCGGCTCCACCGAGATTGTCGTGTCCCGTCCTGGCAGGGAGGACGAGTCGCTCTCGATCCACTCGAGCTGCCACCTCTACGGTTTGGAGGCGGACGCCGCCGGTCGCGCGATCCTCGCCGGAGCGCGCCAGCCCGCCTGGCCGGCTGTCGGGTGGGACGAATCGGTGGGCACGATGGGGCTCCTCGAAGCGTGGCGGCGCGGGGTCGCGGAATCTCCCTGATGCGATGCGCGAACCATTCGAACTCCCAGGCCTGACCTACGTCATCGGCCACCGCAACCCGGACACCGACGCGATCTGTTCGGCGCTCGGCTATGCCGAGTTCCTCAACGGCAGCGGGCGGGTCGCCGGGGCGACCGCCGCGTGCTGTGGCGAGATCAACGACCGCACGGCCTGGGCGTTGGAGCGCGCCGGGGTGCGTCCGCCGCGGCTCGTCATGGACGTCCGACCGACCGCCGGGAGCATTTGCCGGAAAAATGCCGCTTTCGCCCGCGAGGACGACACGTTCTTGGAGGTCTACCAGCGGATGTCGGAGGGAGGGTTCCGCAGCCTGCCGGTCATCGATAGCCAGGGGAAAGTCGTCGGCGTGCCCACGCTCCTCGAGCTGCTCAAGCTCTTGCTTCCGGGCGCCGGGGAACTGCGGCAAGATGCCCGCCGCCTCCGCGCCAACCTCCAGGATATCGGCCGGACGCTCGACGGGACGGTGGCCAACGGCCCGGGCGACGACGCCGGCCAAGAGGATCTCATCATGGTGGTCGGCGCCTCGACCTTGGAAACCGTCCGGGACCGCGTCCGCGACTTTCCCGTCCGCCAGGTCATGATGATCGTGGGCGACCGGCCGCGGCTCCAGCGACTGGCCGTCGAAGCGGGCGTGCGCTGCCTCGTCCTCACCGGCGGTTTCTCGCTTTCTGAAGAGCTGGGGGAAAAGGCCGCGGCCAACGGCGTCTGTGTCGTCTCCTGCCGCCACGACACCGCCACCACCGCCCACCTCGTCCGGTGTTCGCGGAGAATCCGGGACGCCCTGAACCCGGACTTTGTCGCCATCGATTCCCACGTCCTCGTCGAGGCCGTCGTCGATCGTGTCCAGGCGACCACCCAGCCGCTCTTCCCGGTCATCGACGAGGACACGAATTCGCTCGTCGGCGTCCTCTCCAAATCGGATCTCGTCGACCCGCCGCGGGCGCGCCTCGTCCTGGTGGATCACAACGAGTTTTCCCAAGCGGTCAGCGGTGCCGACAAGGCGGACATCATCGAGGTCATCGACCACCACCGGCTCAGCGGCAACCTCGTCTCGAACGAACCCATCCGTTTCGTCAACGAGCCGCTAGGATCGACCAGTACGATGGTCGGGCGGTTCTTCCGCCAGGCCGGGATCGATCCCTCGCCGGGAATCGCGACGTGTCTCGTGGCCGGGATCGTCTCGGATACCCTCAACTTGACATCACCGACCACGACGGACACCGACCGGGAGATCCTCCCGTGGCTGGCCGCGCTGGCTGGACTCAATGTCGCGGAGTTTACGGAATCGTTCTTTGCGGCGGGCTCGGTGCTGCGAAAGCAGAGCCCCGAGGAAGCGGTCGGCTCCGATCGCAAAGAGTTTTCCGAGAACGGGTGGAAGGTCAGTATCTCGCAGATCGAGGAACTCGGGCTGGCGCCGTTCTGGAGCCAGGAAGATGCCCTCCGCTCGGCGCTGGACGATCTCCGCAAGCGCGACGGGCTCGATTTCGCCTGCCTGATGGTCACCGATATCACCGCGCACTACAGCGTTCTCGTCACCTGTGGTGACCCGACGGTGATCGACGAGATCGAGTACCCCGAAATCCACGGGAACCTCTTCGAGATGCGTGGCGTGGTCAGTCGGAAAAAGCAGCTCTTCCCATATCTTGGCCGGATTCTCGGAAGGTTGGTGAAAACGGCCGAAGGCAACTGAGCAGAGTCGAAGTTCGTTCGCGGGTGGCGGCGGTCCTTCTTTTGCCCCCCGCCTCCAACCTCGTGGGCGGCGACGGTTCACGAGTTGACAAAATTGCCAGGGGATGTTGGCTGGGGGAATGAGCAAGTATGTCTATGGTGAGCGACTATTGGGAAGCGTCCTGTTGGCGATCGCATTCGGGCCGTCGTCCAGTAGCGCGGGGCTGGTCCTCTAGATGAGCTTTGACGATGCCAACGGAGCGGATTCTTCGGGGACGATTCCCGGATTGAGGGACCGTACAGCGATCGATTATCTGAGCGATGTTCCCACCGCATTGGGAACGGGCTTGTCTGCTTCGTTCGACGGTGCCTCCGGCGCCTTCTTCAGCTCTAACCCCGACACTCCGAACTACCCGGTTCTCGGACTGCTCCAGGAAACCACGGTTGCCACGTGGATCAGATCGTTGGGGCCTGGCCTGGGAACGATCCATAGCTCGATCACCAATCCCGCGTTCAGGGAAGCGGGCGGATGGGAGTGGACGGTGGACGGCGACTCCGGCGACCTGCGCATCCGCTTCGCCGACAACGACCCTCTCTCCGATGTTACGGCGCCGGGAGCGCTGGATAGTGCCTGACACCATATTGCCTTCAGCACCAGTGCGACAAGCGTCTCTCTACGTGGATGGCATTCTGGCGGCGAGCAGTATTACGAACAGCGGCATCTTCCCTCCCGGGCCGAACGGGCACCGGATCGGGGGCGGATTCTCGGGATGATTCATTGGGCAGCTGGATGACTATGCGATTTTCGACACCGTGCTCCGCGCCGATCAGATTGCCGAACTCGCCTCGGGGGCGTCGCCGTTGAGCATTCCTGAACCGACGGTTGCCGGCATGCTGGCCTTCGCCGCCGGAGCCCTCTGCTGCCGGGCGCGGCGACGGTAGTCCGGTCTGCAAGGGGCGCGCGTTCCGTTGCCGGCTGCCGGGCTTGCCGGTCGCAGTAGGGAAGGGGGCTCTCGCGCTACTCGTTTCCCGCCGGTGGAAGCGATGGCACCCGTCGCATCGTCGCCACGTCGCGATGCGAGAATCGGAGCCATCCGAGGTCTTTGTAGTTCGGCATATCGAGATAGAAGAACCCATCGCGCGCCTCGAAGCTCTTGCCGACCGCGCGGTACCATTGCGGGATATATCCGGGATCGGTCACGACAGAAACACGTAACTCCTCCAGCGACCAGCTGTCGGCGTCGAGTGCCAGATGAGTGGGGGTGGTTCGCGTCGTGAATGGACGATAGGCCGCGGTCAGTTTCGACTGGCCTCGCGCGTTCATGACCCACTGGAACCGATGCTGTTTGCCGCTGTAGAGATAGAACGAGAGGTACTGCGGCCAGCGCCCGGATAGCGACAGGAGTGGCATGACGGCGAGGAGAATCCCGAGCGCGGCGAGTGCGGCCCTCGCCCCGGTTGCCGCCGCTTCCCAATCGGACTGCAGCCTGCCTGTCCGCCGCGGCCAGAACAGCGTGACGACCAGTGCCATCATGGCGACGTTCCATGGCCACACGACCGGATTGTGGTCGCCCAAGAGCGGCCCGATTAAAATGAGGATCGAGACGTGGGTCAGGCAGGCGGCAACGACCCCGACTTTGCGCAGCACGGGGATCAAAAGGGCGATGGCGATAGCGATCTCCATGGGCGCGATGGCGTGCGCCATCCCAGCAACCAACGCCTGTGCCTGACCATCGAGTTTCTCCAGCAGAGGCTGCGCGACGCCCGCCGCCCACGCGTGGTAGAATCCGTCGCCGATCTTGTGTGCGCCCGACCAGAAGTAGACCGCGACGATGATCATGCGCTCGGCGGCCAAGACCAGGCCCCGTGATGCCCCGACCTTCCCGAGCCAGAGTAGCGGGATCAACGAGAGCCAGTATTGGTAGGCCCACGGTTGCCAGCGCATCCGGTCGCCAAGGGCGAGCAGGAAAAGGCACGCGATCGCGGCGAGAGTCAGCCGAGCGGTGAACCGGGTGCGAAAACAGGCGGCGACCAGCGACGCGACCGCCGCCACCAATAGGACGAGTTCGCACCAGGGGGGAAGTCTAGGAAAGGACCCGACCGGGATGACGGGAAAGGCTCTTCCTGCGGTGAACCACAGTTTCCACGAGACCGCCAGCCCAGAGAGGAGGCCGAGCGTCACGATCACCCGGGTTGCGAGAAGTGGGACGGAGGGCGTCATCGATCACAAGTCCACGAGGTGGAGAATCACCCTACCGCCAAGGAAACGGGCGGCGCGACTTTTCATCCTCCGGCGACGACCCGGATGATCTCGACCTTGTCGGCATCGTTGAGCTCCGTCGTGGGGAAGTCTCGGGGGTAGAGGGCGGTGCCGTTGTGCTCCACGAGGACGGGGACGCCCGTCAGCCCGAGCTCGTCCAGGAGCCCGGCGACGTCGGCAGCGCCCGAGTCATTGCTCTCTCCGTTGACGGTGATGGTCATGTTAGTGCGCGATGAGGAGTGCCTCTTCCCAATCCTTCCAAACGGGGTCGAACCCCCGCATCCGGAGGTGTTCGGCGACGGCGGAGGGCGAGCGCTCGTCGGCGATGCCGAACTGTTCCGCCGCCCTGTCGCACGCCGACTTCCCGGTCGCTTCGACACGACGCCCTTTCACGGTGAGGTGGAGGTCTTCGTTGCCCTGGTTGGTGTAGCCCCCGGGCTCGGTGTGGCTCCCCGCGCTCATGGTGGTCACGCCGAGGGGGACGAGCGCGTCGCGCAGGGGCTCCGGCTCGCGGGTGCTCATGACGATCCCGACCTCGGGGAAGGTGACCCGGAAGGCGCAGAGCATGCGGACGAAGTCGTCGTCGGGAAGGAAAAACTCCGGCTGGAACCCGCCCGCGGCCGGGCGCATCCGGGGAAACGCGACGGTGAACGAGGCTTTCCAGCAGGTGCGCTGCAGGTATTCGAGATGGGCGGCGAGGCGCAGGGCGTCGGACTTCCAATCCGTGAGTCCGAAGAGGGCCCCGATGCCGATCCGCCGGAAGCCTCCCGCGTAGCCACGCTCGGGACACTCGAGGCGCCAGTCGAAATTCCTCTTCGGCCCCGCGGTGTGCAGGCGGGCGTAGGCCTCGCGATCGTAGGTTTCTTGGTAGACGACCAGGCCCTCGCTCCCGGCCGCGACCCTACGCAGACCGCACGACGACGCCCCCGACCGT
>CAZKYJ010000196.1:0-2209 GCA_964556355.1 uncultured Verrucomicrobiales bacterium
GTGAACCTCGCGCCCTATGCCGTCGAGACGCTCGACTACGCATTCTACTTCCCGCTCGCCGGCCGCTTCGCCGGCTACCCGGTCCAGGTGGCCGAGGGCGACGAGGTCGTCGCCTTCACGGAGGCCACCAGCTTCAACGTCGTGCCGAACCTCACCGAGACGGACACCTCGTCCTGGCCTTACCTGTCCCAGAATGGAACCAACGCGGAAGTGCTCGCCTATCTCGGGAGCGAGAACCTCCTGGCCATCGACCTCTCCCAGATCGCCTGGCGCCTCAAAGCGGATGCCGCCTACTTCGACGAGGTCGTCGCGGTGTTGGCGCGGCGCCACATCTACGATGCGACCGTCTACAGCTACGGCGTTCTCCACGATCGGCCGGACGCCATCGCCCAGTATCTCCTGCGCCAGGAACAGTTCCTCGACCGGGCGGGGCCGGCCATCGCATCGCCCCTCGTCACCGCCGATCCCGTCGAGCGCCACCGCTACCAGCACCTGGAATACGCGCCGCTCATCAACGCGCGTGCGCACCAGCTCGGCCGCGAGCGCACGGTACCCAACGAGGGGCTCCACACGCAGTACCACGCCCTGCTCGGAACCCTGGCCACCCGGCCCGAACTCACTCCGGACGACCACCTGTCGTTGACCTACTACCTTCTCCTGCAAGACCGGATCTCCGAGGCCATCGCGCATTTCGCGAAAGCCGAGGGCACGGTCGAGTCCCTGCAGCTCGACTACCTGGGTGCGATCCTCGCCCTCTACCGCGCGGACACGGAAACGGCGGGCCAGCTAGCCGCGGCCCATGCGGCACATCCGGTTCCCCGCTGGCAGAACCTTTTCGGGGGCGTGCGCGAACATCTCGCCGCGCTCGGTGGCGCCGCGCCGGAAGACGAGACGGGCCAGCACGCGCTGGCGGACGCCCGCCCGTCGGTCGATTTCACCATCGCCGACGAGACGGTCGATCTTCGCTACCGGAACATCGACGCCGTGACGGCGAACTACTATGCCATGGACCTCGAGTTCCTCTTCAGCTCGACCCCGTTCCTCCAAGGAGACGCCGACCGGTTCAGTGTCATCCGCCCGAACAAGACCGAGGTGATCGCCCTCGACCCCGCGATTTCAGTGCAGAGCATCAAGCTGCCCCGCGAGTTCCAGAACCAGAACGTCCTCGTCGAACTCGTCGCCGACGGAGGCGCGCGCCGGGCCGCCCCGCACTTCGCGAACGAACTGGATGTGACACTGGCCGAGAGCTATGGCCAGCTCACCGTCCGCCATGCCGGTGACGGTCGGGCATTGCCGAAAGCGTATGTCAAGGTATTCAGCCGGGACGGGGACGGGAACGTCGGGTTCTACAAGGACGGCTACACCGACCTGGCCGGACGGTTCGAGTACGCATCTCTCACCAGCGGCACCGCCGAACTCGATAGCACGGGCCAGTTCGCCATCCTGGTGATGACCGAGGAGGACGGGGCGACGGTGCTGCAGGCGAAGCCGCCGGTGCGCTAGCCCGCGGTCAGGGGAGCCCACCTTTCGCCCGGTCGATCAGCTCGACCCACCGCCCGACATGGGCTCCCCACGTCAGCGGGAGCACCGCGGCGCGGGCGGCGCTCGCCATGGCCGATCGGTCAGCGGCGAGCGCCCGCTGCAAGAGCGCACGCAGCTCCGCGGCGCTCTCGGGATTCGTCAAGAGGAACCCATTCACCCCGTCATCGACGAACTGGCTCGCCCCATCGCGTCGCGAGATGATCCCTGGCAATCCGCAGGCCATCGATTGGAGCACGGTGTTGGCACACGCGTCATAGCGGGTGGGATGCACGAAAAAATCGGCCGCACGATAGACATCGGGCATCGACCGGGGCTCGCCGAGGAACACGACGCCCGGCGCCGCCAGCTTCCGACGGAGGGCCCGCGACGGCACGGGGCCGGCCACGCGCAATTCGGCGTCGAGGCCGCCGAAGGCGTCGAGCAAGACACCCAATCCCTTGCGCCGGTGCTCGCGCGCCGCGTAGAGGAAAACGGGGCGCCCTCCCACCGGGCGCGGTGATTCCGCGGGCGAGAACAGATCGGCATCGACGGCGGTGTAGACGACCTCGATCCTCCCGGGATCGACCCCATACTCGCGCTCAAGCTCCCGCCCGACCATGTGGGAATTGACGACAAAACACCCGGTGCGCCCCCCCGTGTAGAGGCGTTCCTCGAGGGCGAGGACCTG
>CAZKYJ010000196.1:2219-7800 GCA_964556355.1 uncultured Verrucomicrobiales bacterium
GATTCTTGGGCATCCACCGCTTCTGCGGCCGCAACATGCGGGAGTAGACCCGGTGACAGCCGCCGCCGGCGCGATGGATGTCCTGCACGGTCGTGCGGCCAAACCCTAACACCACATCAAAACCGCCCCCGCCGGTCGCCGCCGCCGCCGCCCGGTCGAAACGCAGGAGGTCGCGCCCGCTCCGCACGCGGCCCCCGGGCAGAACCGTGACCGGGACGGGGCCGGCCAGGGGCTCCTCGGCGGAGGCCGTCACGACGGTGATGTCGTGGCCTCCGCGCTGCTGGAGCGACTCGACGAACCCGCGGAGATACCGCTCGAGCCCCCCCGCCGAGACCCATTTGTGGTAGACGACGGCAACCTTCATCTGTCGTCGACCTGCGCCTCGTAGGTACGGCTGTGCCTAACAAATGCTTGGAACGCGATGCCCACGGCGACCCAGAAACCGGGGAAGCCGTCGAGGAACCCGCGCCGGACGACATAGCAGCGGAAGAAGCGCCAGGCCGGGCGGGTGAGGTTTTGCACGAGCGACCAGCGCTTGCCCGCGGCGAGCTGGCGCTTGAGGTATTCGTCGGAGAAGACGTTTATCTTGTCGACGTAGCGGTTGATGGTGGGGAACGAGTAGTGGTGGAGGTCGCCGGCGAGGCGTTTGATCGCCCCCTCCAACTCGAGGCGATCGTGTTCGGGGCTCCCGGCCCAGCGCGCGCCACCGCGGAGCACCAGGCGCACTTTCCGGTCCGGGTACCAGTCGCCGTGGGTGATCCACCGCCCGAGGAACCAGACTTTGCGCGCGCAGGAGGCGCCGGAGAACCGCTCGTGCCCCCCACCATCTTGGAAGAATGATAGGATCGACCGGTGCAGCTCCGGGGAGATCTCCTCGTCGCAGTCCAGGGCGAGCACCCAGGGCTGCGAACACAGGTCGAGCGCCACATTCTTCTGATCGCGGTAGCCGAGCCAATCCTGGTGGGTCACTTTTGCCCCGAAGCTTTCCGCCACGGCGATGGTGCCGTCGGTGGAGCCGCTATCCACGAGGATGATTTCGGAGGCGAGATCGGCGGCGCTGGCCAGGCAGCGCCTCAGGTTCGTCTCTTCATTGCAGGCGACGATGGAGAGTGACACCGGGAGCGCCATCAGCCGGTGCGGTTCGCCCACGGCCCCTCGATGGCGAAGGTGAGGCCGGGGTCTTGGATGTTGACGAAGAGAACCGAGTGGTCCGGGGCGAAGCAGGCGCCGCAGAATTCGTTTTCGTTGAGGGCGTTCCGTGCGAGATCGTAGACGGTGCCATCCCGCGCCACGCCCCGCACCTGGTCCCGCCCCCCGCTGTCCTCGCAGACGATGAGGTCTCCCCACGGGGCGACGGTGAGGTTGTCACACATGTTGAGGAGGTTTTCGCTGTCCGACTCCAAATAGAGTTCGAGCAAACCGGGCTGGTCGGCCTCCCTCCCGGTGCCCTCGAACGCGCTCGGTCGGTAGCGGAAGATCTGCCCGTGCTTCGTGGCGCCACCGAGGGTGCAGGCGAAGTAGACTTCGCCTTCCCCGTACCACATGCCTTCGCCCCGCGCGAAGCAGGCTGCGCCCTTGTCCCGGAAAGCGGTGAGCCGCATGTCATCGTTGGGCGACAGCGGGTCATCGAGATCGACCCATCTGACGGGAGCCGGCTGGCCGACGGGGAACTTGGGGGCACCGGACTCGTCCCAATTCCGGGTATCTGCGGAGTCCGTGCCCAGGATGGCCAGCGCCTGGAGCTTCCCACCGTCGGCGAGCCGGCCGGGCGTCTTCGGGAGAAACCGGTAGATCAGTCCTTCCCCCCGATCCTCGGTGAGGTAGACGGCCCCGCTTTCGGGATCGACCGCGATGGCCTCGTGGCGGCACCGCCCCATGGCTTTGAGCGGAACGGGCTCGGCCAGCGCCGGCTCGCAGGTGACCGGGACTTCGAAGGCGAACCCGTGGCGCTGGGCCCCCGCGCCTTTGGTCATGTTCTCCGGCTCCTCGCAGGTGACCCAGGTCCCCCAAGGGGTCGGCCCACCGGCACAGTTGCGATCCGTTCCCGCGAGGCTGAGGAACTGGCGGACCAGTTCCCCTTTGGCCGGGTCATAGATCATCGTGGTCGTGCCGCCCATGTGGAGCTGGTTGCCCTCGCGGAAGTCGTAGATCCGTTTGCGGTCGATCTTTTTGAGGAGCCCGTAGTCCCGGCCGAACGCCCCAAGGGCCGCGGCGTCGTTGCTGATCTCGTGGTTACAGACGAGCGCGACCTTGCCGCCGGGGGCGCCGAACGCTGCCATCCCGTCGGGCTTGCCGGGCCGGAGCAGGCCGTCGGCCATCGTGTCGCCGCTGCGCGAGATGATCTTGTAACGGAAGCCCGGGGGCAGGTCGAGGATGCCGTCAGGATCGCTGACGAGCGCCCCGTAAAGGTCGCGGCGGCCCGTCGGGCCAACGCCTTTTACCCGTCCGGCCAAGGCGGCGAAGCCGAGGCTGACGAGGCTGGAAGTTTTGAGGAAATCGCGTCGGGAACGGGTCATGGTGAATTGTTCGAAAACCGGGGGTTGATCCACCATGGGCGCAGCTCGGGCTCAGTCAATGTGACGGGTTTGACAAGTCTAGGTTCGTTTCCGAACGTCTGGCCAGCAGTTCATGGCCATCCGGATCCACCAAGCCGTCATCCGCGGCGAGATCACCAACGAGATGCCCGGCATCGTCACGGGGCGCATCTGGCTGGTCGGTCGCCAGACGCCGATCGTGCTGCATCTCCAAGGCGACTGTCAGCGGGACCTGGCCGGGTGTTCGCTGGCATTTTCGAACCCCTCCCCCCGGTTTCAAGACGTCGGTGCCCTCGCCAGCGAGCAGAACGGGGAGGTGGGCGACATGACCGCGTCCCGCAAGGCACGCATCCCCACGGTACCGGACGAGGTGCTGCACGAGCTTATCGGTTCCGGCCAACCGGTTCCCCATCGCTGGGCGAACTGCCTCTACCTCGAGTGGTACTCAGAAACTGACGGGCGGGTCGTGATCGAGGCGGAGGGGTTCACGGTCTCGACCTCGGAGCCGAGCTGGGAGCCGGTGGATGACCAACCGGGCCAAATGATCGACTTCTTCGCCGACAGCGGTGGTGCGGCGGACGGGGGCAACGGACCGGAGAGCCGCCCCGACGAAGACGCGGATCCGTTCCTCAAGGAGGACGACGACTACGAGGAAGAACCTCTCGACGAGTTCGAGTGGGAACAGGAGCTCCGCGACGCCGACGCGCGGGTCGACCGCTACCAGGAAGCGCTCCAGAAATACGAAGACCATGTGGACCGCGAGCGCATCCTCGAGCAGGCCATGGGGTGGGAAGCGGAGATCGAGGACGGCCCGGCCGACGAGTTCGCCGACCCCTCCGCCTCGCGGGAACCCGATGAAATCGACGGGGACGAGGAGTGGGACGATGCCGAGGAGGACGACGAAGAGGACTATATCGGACACCACTACCTGACCGAGCGGACGATGGATCTGGCGCTGCTGATGCAGAAGAGCGCCGAGATGAACCACCTCCTCCCGGCAGACGGGAATGACGCCGAGCAGGCAACGCTCGCCGCGCGGATCGTCAATTCGACGATCCAGCTGGGCGGCAAACTGGCCGCCGGCCTCGACGGCTTGGCCAACGAGGCCGATCCCGAACCCGGCTATGTCATCGCCATGCTCAAGCGCGCGCTCGTCCCGCTAAACGAGGCGCTCCAAGCCTGCGCCGACGCGCTCATCGTCCACCGGCACGACCCGCCGAACTTCGTCTGGATCACCGACTCGCGGGACGAGCTCTTCGACATCCGAACAGAGATCCTCGACCTGATGGCGGAGCTGCGAGAAGAGCCGCTCTAGGCGGGGCGCATCCTCTCCCGCGCTAGGCGATGAGAGGCAAGATCGGTTCGGCCCCGGAGACGCCGACGAGCTTCTGGTCGAGCCCGTTGTAGAAATAGGTCAGCGCGTTGGGATCGAATCCGAGCTGGTGAAGGATGGTGGCATGGAGGTTGCGGACGTGGACCGGATCCTCCACGGCCTGGCCGCCGAGCTCGTCGGTCTGGCCGTAGCTCGTGCCCCCCTTGATCCCCCCGCCAGCCATCCACATCGTGAAGCCCGCGGCGTTGTGGTCGCGCCCGGTGCCCTCGGCGTACTCGGCGGTGGGCTGGCGCCCGAACTCGCCCCCCCAGACGATGAGCGTCTCATCCAGCATGCCCCGCTGCTTGAGGTCTTTGATGAGCCCCGCAACCGCCTTGTCAGTCGCTCCGGCATGGTGGTTGTGGTTGTCCTCGAGATCGCCGTGCGCGTCCCAGTTGGCGTCGTTGTGGGCACCCCCCGAGTAAATCTGCACAAAGCGGACGCCCCGCTCGACGAGGCGGCGCGCCATGAGACATTTGCGCCCGAAGTCCTCGGTCCGCTCCTCGTCCATCCCGTAGAGCTTCTTCACGTGCTCGGGCTCGGAGTCGAGGTCGATGGCCTCGGGGGCCTCGGCCTGCATGTTGTAGGCGAGCTCGTAGCTGGCCATGCGGGCGGCGAGATCCGAATTGTCGATCCGGCTCTCGTGGTGGCCGGCGTTGAGGTGGTTCAGGTAGTCGATGAGCGTGCGCTGCTCGGAAGCCCCCATGCCGTCCTCGTTGCGCAGGTTGAGGATGGGCTCGCCCTGGGAGCGGAAAACCGTGCCCTGGTAGCTGGCGGGCATGTAGCCGCTGGACCAGTTTTTCGCGCCGCTGATCGGGCCGCCGGTTTTGTCTAACATAACCACAAATCCGGGCAGGTTCTCGTTGGGCGAGCCGAGCCCGTAGTTGACCCAAGAGCCCATGGCGGGGCGACCGCTGAGGAGCGAGCCGCTGTTCATCATGAGCATGGCCGAGCCGTGGATGGGCGAGTCGGCGGTCATGGAGTGGATGAAGGCGATGTCATCGACGCACGAGCCGACGTGGGGAAAGAGCTCGCTGACCATCTTGCCACACTGGCCGTAGGGCTTGAACCCCCACTTCGGGCCGACGACGCGCCCCTGGTTCTTGTGCCCCCCGCGCCCGAAAGTTTTGATATCGATCGTCTTGCCGTCCAAGCCGTAGAGCTCCGGCTTGTAGTCGAAGGTATCGACCTGGCTGGGACCGCCGTACATGAACAGGAAGATGACCGATTTCGCCTTGCCGGGGAGCGGCGGGTTCGTCGGGGCGAGGGGGTTGGCGTAGGGCGTACGGCCGTCGGCGGCGAAGGCTTGGCCTCCGAGGAATCCGTCTTTTGCGAAGAGGCTGGCCAGGGCGAGCGAGGTCATGCCGCCGCCGAGCGTGTGGAGGAACTCGCGGCGTCCGGTGCGCCCGCAGAAGGTGTTGGCTGGAAGGTCACTCATGGCTAATCGACGTAGAGGAAGGCGTTCATGTTGAGGGCGAGGAGGCAGAAGCGGTCGAGTGCTGCGGCGGCGTCGAGCCCGAAGCCGTCCTTCATCTTGGCGATGAACTCCCGGCCGGTGGCCAGTTCCTCGGCGGTGGGCGGCGCGCTTTTGACAAGTTCGAATGCGCGCTGGACCTGGGCGGTCGGATCGCCGGGGTGCTCGGCGCGCAGGCGGTCGGCAAAATGTTCGGCCTGG
>CAZKYJ010000197.1:0-7792 GCA_964556355.1 uncultured Verrucomicrobiales bacterium
CGAGGAACCCGCGCCGGGACCGCCCGGTTTCCATGATGGCGTTGAAGGTCGCTTCGACATCATCCGAGGGGATGGCCAGCCCGACTCCCTGCCACGTCCGGATGCCTTCCTGGCCGGCATAGATGGCCACGTTCAGGCCGATGATCTCACCGCGCAGGTTTACCAGCGGCCCGCCCGAGTTGCCGGGGTTAATGACGGTGTCGGTCTGGAACATCTCGAAGGCGCTGTCGGTGACGCGGCGCGGCAGGGCGCTGACGATTCCCTGGGTGACGGTTTCGCCGAGGCCGAACGGGTTGCCCACCGCGAAGACGATCTCGGCGACCCGAACCTTGCTGGAGTCTCCGAACGGCAGTGCGGGAAAGCGCCGGTCGCCCGCGCCGCTGATGCGGAGGACGGCGATGTCGATCCCCTCTTCGACCCCGACGCGCTCGGCGGCGAAGACGGTGCCGTCGTTCGTCGTCACGGTGATGTCCCGGTCATCGACGTCCCGCACGACGTGATAATTCGTGACGATATGACCTTCGGCCGAAACGATCACGCCCGAGCCGAGCCCGGGCTGCTCGAGTTCCTCCTCGCGTGGGTAGATCCCGTACGGGTTGGCGTAGTAGCGAGTCTCCTGGATTCTCTTCGTCGTATTGATCGAGACCACGGACGGCCGGACGGCATCGGCCACGTTGGCGAACTCCTCGCTAATCTGGAGCAGGGATGCGACATCGCCCGCTTCCACGCGGGGTGATTTTTGGGGGGTGAATGCTTCGTTGACCCGACCATCCCCTCCCCCTCCGGCGAGGGACGGGGACGCGGCGCTCGCCGGGGGAGGATTCCCTTTGATGAAATCGAGTAGACCGTAGCCTTCCGAGCGAGCGCGCAGGAGATAGAAAGCGACCGCGGCCAAGAGGATCACCGTCCAGAGAGTGAGGAGTCTTCGAAACCAATCGCGCATCGTAGTGGGGGGAACGATTCCCTTGTGAATCCTACGATGCCAATGATTTGGCGCTACGCGAGCGCGAGATCTCCCGGCGGCACGATGAGGCCGCGGAGCATGTGGTGGCACTCGAGTTCCAGGTCAGGGTCGGCATCCAAGACCTCGGCGGCCAATGAACGCGCCAGGCGCACGAGGGCGGTATCGGCGAGCAAATCGCCGAGACGAAGCGCGGGGAGGCCACTCTGGGCCGTGCCGAGAACGTCCCCGGGCCCGCGGATCTGCAGGTCGGCCTCGGCCACCCGGAACCCGTCCGATGTCTCTGCCAGCACGGCAAGCTTTTCAGCGGCTTCGGAGTTCTTGGGATCGTGGAAGAGGATGCAGTAGCTCTTATGCGCGCCACGCCCGACGCGCCCCCGGAGTTGGTGGAGCTGGGCGAGCCCGAATCGCTCGGCGTTGAAGACGAGCATGATGGAGGCGTTGGGGACATCGACGCCCACCTCGATGACGGAAGTGGCCACCAGTGCACGGATCTCCCCATCGCGGAAACGCTCCATGACCGCCTCCTTCGCGGCGGGCGGCAGGCGGCCGTGGATGAGACCGCAAACGGACGGCGCCACGCGTTCCTGCCACGCGGCGAACTCGACAGTGGCCGCTTTGGCCGTCAATGTCTCGGACTCCTCGACGAGCGGGTAGACAACATAGGCCTGGCGTCCCGCCGCCAGGTGGTCGCGGACGAAGGACACGCCCCCGGCAACGGTTTTCTTGTCGGCCGCGCGGACGGCGGTGACGGTCGGCGTGCGCCCGGGGGGAAGTTCGTCGAGCACCGAAACATCGAGATCCCCGTAGACCGTCATGGTCAAGGTGCGGGGGATGGGGGTCGCGGTCATGACGAGGACATCGGGGAGCGTCCCGTGGCCGGCGAGTTTGGCGCGTTGCGCCACCCCGAACTTGTGCTGCTCGTCGATGACGACGAACCCGAGGTTCGCGAATACGTCCCCATCAAAAAGGAGCGCATGGGTGCCAACGAGGATCTGAGGTCTCTCGTCGGTGGAACCTCCGCCCCCATCGAAGAGGGGAAGCGCCCCCAACCCGTCTTCTTTTCGGCTACCCGTTCGTAGCCCGACCCGGATCCCCAAGGGCTCGATCCAGCGCCGCAGGTTGAGGAAATGCTGCTCCGCGAGGATCTGGGTGGGAGCCATCATCGCCGCCTGAAAACCCGCTTCGACAGCGAGCACCAATCCCGCCGCCGCGACGAGCGTCTTGCCGGATCCCACGTCGCCCTGCAGTAGCCGGTTCATGGGAACCGTCGCCGAGAGTCCCTGACGGAGTTCCGAGATCGCGCGGCGCTGCGCCCGGGTGGGTTCGAACGGCATCGCGGCGAGGAATCTGTCGAGCAGGTGCCCATCGCCGCAGTGGGACGCCCCCGCCTGCCTGGCATAGCGGCGCTTCCGGTGGACGACCGCGAGCTGCATCCCGAAGAATTCCTCCAGTGCCAGGTAGCGGCGCGCCTGCTCAAAGGCGTCCATCGACGAAGGGAAATGGATGGTCTGGAGCGCTGTCGACCGGTTCATCCCAGCGAATGCACCGTCGTCGGATGGCTCTCGCAGCAGGTCGGGGACGGCGGACCAGTCAAGGTTCTCGGTCAGTTCGAAGAGCAGCTCGCGCAGGCTGTTCTGCCGAAGGCCCTCTTTTAACGGGTAGACCGGAACGATGCGCCCCATGTGTAGCGAGCCCATCCCGTCATCCCCCTCCTCGACCACCTCATACTCCGGGTGGTCGATCACCAAGCGTCTCCCGCTCACTTTGGTCTTGCCGAAAACGACGAGCCGCTGATCCACGGCGATAAGCTTGTGGATGAACGGGAGGTTGAACCACCGGAGGATGATCGGCATACTCAGCACTCCGGCGTCGATCTCTTCGAAGGTGGCCTCGAATGAACCGCGCCGACCGAAACGCTTCAGGGACGTGTTCGTGACCCGCCCGAAGAGCGCTAGCGGTTGGGGGCTGACATCGTTCGGAAACCCCTGAAACCGGCGCCGGTCCTCATAGCGGCGGGGGTAGTGGGTCAGGAGATCCCGCGCCCGCTCAAAACCGGCGGCGCCGACCGCCTTCCGTACTTTCGCCCGTCGGGTCAGCCAGGGCAGGTTTTCCAGTGCCTCATCTGGCGCGATGGTGGGCACGCAATGCTAGAACGACGCTCCCTTGTGTGCCGTGACATCGCCATCGGACATGAGGAGCTTTGCTCCATTCCCGTGCAGGTCGCCACGCTCGAGCAGCCAGGGCTGGCGCCAACGATAGGGGGTTGCCTCCCGGTCATCGAAAAGCGTGGGGATGTAGCTGGAGAAGTATTCCGGGCGCTCTTCCTCGGGGCGACCACCAATGCTCGCCCGGAAATGCGTCGGGCAGCTCCAGTACTTTTGCAATCCGCCGTAGGGCTCGAGCTCTTCCACAAAGAACTTCCAGAGCCTCTCCTCATCATTCATGATGACTTCCGGAGCCTGGGGCCATTCGCGCTTGTCGGCGACATAGGCGGCGAACGAAACGTGGAGAGTCTTCAGGTTGGCGGTACAATTGACGTCCTCGGCCTTCGCTCTGACGATGTTGAAGATGGGGAACGTCAGGCTGGCAAGGATGGCCACGATGAGCGCGACTACGAGGATCTCGAGGACGGTGAATCCCGAAGATCTCTGGGAGGGAGCATGGTGGCAACGCATGGGGGAAAGTTCGTTCAGGGTGCTAAGTATCGTCTATAAAGCGGGTGTCGCAATATGGGGAAGGCGACGAAAAAGGGCGGATACCGAAGTATCCGCCCTCGCGAAGGGAATTGGCAACTGCTCTTAGAAGAAGAAGGCGCCCTGGCCGGTGCCGGTGAGACCGTCCTGCTCGGGGGTGATCGATCCAAAGCGCTGGAAGCCGATCTGGTTACCGAAGACGAAGACCTTCTCCTGGACACCAAGATCCGGGAAGACGTCACTCTGACCTCCCGTGCTGGTCGTGCGCCGGTTGGAGGACTGACCCTGTGCGGTCGAAAGATCAACGAGCGAGATGAGCTCGTCCACGCTGATGTCTTGGAATGATGAGAGAACCGCATTTCCCGTAAGAGCCAGTGCAATGTTCGAGATCGCATTGACGATCGTGTCGTCGACAGTTCTGGTATTGGCAATCTCGGAGGTGATGACGGCGCTGGCATCGAGTTCTCCGTAGAAGTAGGCCACGCCTTCCGCTTTGAACTCGATGATCGGGGCGGTATCCGTCACATCTCCTGTCCAGTTGGTGTTGCAGGTCGCGATGTTTTGGGCATTGCCGGACGAAACACCCTGCACGGTGTTCGTCTGGTTGGTATCAACCCCCGAGACGAAAATAGCACCGAAACCGTTGGCGGAGAGACCATCGAGGGCGTTGCTGCTACTCGACGTCGCCACATTGGTCCGCCCGTTGGTCGTTCCCTGGACGTATTTCTGATCCTTATCGACGATACCGAAGCACGTTCCGGCATAGACGACCCCACGGTAGAACACAATCGAGGTGTTGAAAGGGGAGATCTGCGCCTCAGGTCCCTCGGAGAAGCGGCACATCCCGTTGCCGTTCCGCATGGTCAGAACTGCTTGGTAGGTGCCGGCTTGGTTGCCGTTGTGATCGTTGAAGCTGAAAGGACCCCCTACGTGGGCGAACGCCGAATGCGCCCCGAGGGTCAGGAGGGTTGAAACGAGGGTAATAGCTTTACGCATGATGGCACTACTGTTCGGACTTCCGGCCCTTGTTCAAGAAAAATTTTCCATCCACCGACGAATTTTTCGCCCGCCTACCAGAAATTCTAAAATCTCGGGATTCGCGACACAATTCCAAGGATTCTGAAGGTTTCACGCGCCGTGTCGAATTCCCCGTCGCGCGGGGGGCGGAACGTGCGATGCTGGCGATGTGCCGACCGCCGACTATCACATGCACACACCGCTGTGCCATCATGCCGAAGGACTCCCGATTGAGTACGCGAAAACCGCCATCGCCCGCGGTCTACCAGAGATCGGGATTTCCGATCACAGCCCGATGCCCTCATCGTTCGACGACTGGCGGATGGCTCTCGAAGATCTGCCCCGCTACTACGCGATGGTGGATGATGCGAGGCGCGCCCACCCGGAGCTGCCGATTCGTCTCGGGCTGGAAGTCGACTATTTCTCTGACGGGCACCGCTGGATTGAGGAGCTCTCCGCAATGGCTCCCTGGGATTACCTGATCGGGTCGGTGCACTACATCGCCGCCGACTGGGACGTCGACAACCCCCGGCACATCTCGCGCATCGAATCCTACGGGGTCGAAGCGACGTGGCGGGACTACTGGGCGGCCTACACGGCGTGTGCGGCATCAGGGCTCTTCGATGTGCTAGGGCACCCTGATTTGCCCAAAAAGTTTGGTCACCGCCCGGCCGGGGATCTGGCGCGATTCTACGCCCCGGCTATCGACGCTGCGGCGGCCAGCGGCACCGCCATCGAGATCAATACGGCCGGCTGGCACAAGGACGCCGCGGAGCAATATCCGGCCCGGCGGTTTCTCGAGCTGATGCACGCGGCGGGAATCCCGCTGTCGATCAGCTCCGACGCCCACGAGCCCGGTCATGTCGGGAGGGATTTCGAACGGGCGATCGCGCTCGCCCGCGAGGTCGGCTTCACGCACACGGTGCGATTTGTGGGACGCCAGAGAACTCTTTCCCCCCTCCCCTAGAGGTGAATCTGCGCGCGAGGTCGCGGGTCGTCCGCTTTCCGCGACGCCCGCTCGTCATGGGGATCGTCAACGTGAATGACGATTCCTTCTCCGGCGATGGGTCGCTGGATCTCGAGCGCGAGATGGCGAAGGCGCGCGCGATGGTCGCTGCGGGTGCGGATATCATCGATGTGGGAGCCGAGAGCGCCCGGACGAACCGCAGGGCGATCGCGGTGGGAGAAGAGGTCGCCCGCCTCACCCCGTTTATCGAGCGGTTCGAGGGGGATGTTGCCTCGGCGGCACCCGGCGACGCCGGTCAGCTCTGGCCACCGCTCCTTTCGCTCAACACGTGGCGGCCGGAGGTCGCGGAGCAGACGCTGCCACTCGGGGGGGACATCCTCAACGACATCGGCGGCCTCCCCGACGCCGCCAACGCGGCGATCTGCGCGCGTCACGGTGCCGCGCTGCTGGTCATGCACAGCGTTGGCGCCCCGAAAGTGTCCCATGTCCACCAGGCCTACCCGGACGTTTGGGAGGCGATGGAAGCGTTTTTCGAGGAGAAGCTTGCCGTGTGCCGAGCGGCCGGCCTGCCGCACGAGCGAACGCTGCTTGATCCGGGAATCGATTTTGCCAAGCAGCGTGCGGACAACCTTCGGATCTACCGACAATTGGACCGGCTCAAGAGGTTCGGGCGCCCGCTGCTCCTGCCGATCTCTCGGAAAACGGTGATCGGAGATGTGCTCGGGATCGCCGCCCCCGTCGAACGCGACGCCGGCACGATCGCCAGCTTGGTCGCAGGTTTCGGCCGGGGAGCCCAGATCTTTCGCGTCCACAACGTCACCGCCGCGGTGCGCGCGACGCGGGTTCTCCACGCGCTCGACGCGGCGGGGGTTCCCTGACCTGAAGTCCGTGCTTATGGTGCCACCCGATGGCCACCCTGACCCACCACCTCCAAGATCTGACTTTTTCACGCTGGACCGGGGCCTCCGGCGGCGTGCATTTCGCCGGGTCAGACGACGCGGCACGACAGGTAGCGCTCGATCTGGCCGCCGAGAAATCCGGACGGAGTGGCGTCGCGTCGTTCGACGGGAGCCAGATCGTCACGACGGCTGTCACCCACCAGCTGAACCTCCCTCCCTGCGGCTGCGAGGCACCGTGGCGGGCGGACTTCTCCGCAAAACCACCGTGCATCTGCTGTCGCGCTGACCTCGCCGAGGCACTCGAGGGCGCGCGCGAAGTGCTCGCCGGGGGCGATGTCGGAGCCGTCGTCGTCGAAGCGGTCCTCGTAGGAGCGGGTTGCGCGATACCCGCACCTGGGTTTCTGCGCGCGCTTCGCGCGCTGTGCGACCGCAACGATGTCCTGATGATCGCCGACGAGACGGCCACCGGCCCGGCCCGCAGCGGACGCCTTTGGGCGATCGATCACACCGGGGTGATCCCCGACATCCTCGTTTTCGGTGGCGCCCTCTCATTCTCCGGTGTCGCGACGCAGGCGGCGGGAAGCCCCGTGCGGGATGCGCACCCCGAACCTACTTCCACCCTCCCCTCCAGCCTGACCGATCCGGGCGTCGCCGCCACCGCCGAGCGGACGGGAAGACGCCTCCGTCAGCGGCTCGAACGCATCAGCTCTCCCCACCGCGGGCGCGTCCGGGGGGTCGGCCTCCTCGTCGGGGTGGCCGTCCACGACGACCTCGGGCGCACCGATCCATCGCTGGCGTCTGCCCTGTGCTCGGATCTCGCAGCGGGCCCGCTTCCCGCCGCCCGGTGCGGGCACGTTCTCGTGCTCACCCCGTCACCCGACGTGACCGAGGCCGATGTCGACGGCTTCTGCGACCGGTTTCAGGACGCCTTGATGGCGCGATCCGGGTCGGTGTCATAGTCGAGTTCCAAGCACTCAGACGTATTCGGCTCGATCACGTCCCGGACGAACTTGAGATAGATGGGATCGTCGAGAAAAATCGCCAGCTTGGCCATCGACTCGACCTCCACGCCAAAAAAGAAAGCATAGTCGTCGTCGTCGCCGACGCCGCCGCCGCCGACGACGCGGCGCCCCGACCGGACACTGAGGACTTCCCCGATCCTGAGCAAGCGGCTCCGCGTCGTGCGGATCATCGTATCCAGGCCGGGAAAGAGCCGGGCGCGCACCACTTTCCAAATCTCCTGGTAGAGCGG
>CAZKYJ010000198.1:0-1446 GCA_964556355.1 uncultured Verrucomicrobiales bacterium
AAAACGTGAGGGTGTTGCCGTCGAGGAGGGCGGCGCCGCAGGCGGGCCGGTCGGCGGCGCTCGGATCGGCAGCCATGGCGTACTCGAGGAAATTGGTGCCCCCGTCGGAATCGAAATCGCTGGCCGGCGGCCGGAAGGCGCCGGTCATGAACTCGATCCATTCCGCGTAGCGGATGAAGGCGGGCGCTCCGGCCGTGGCGAGATGCAGAACGATGGCCGGGGTGCCACCCGGGGGGGATGCGGGGCTGCCGAGGGCGCTGGCCGGGGCGCCGTCGATGAGAAACGACTCGATGGCGGCGGGATCCGCCCAGGGGTTGGACGCGAGGCAGGACAGAGCGACGCCAGCGGTGTAGGCGGCGGCGGCGCTGGTGCCGCTGAGCGCCGTGGTGCCGCCCGCGAGATCGGGGACGGTGACCTCATCGGCGGGACCGAGGAGATCGACGGCGGCCCCATGGTTTGATCCGCTCCAGAACTGGCCATCTAGGGTCGAGCCACCGGCCGCGATGACGCCATCGGTGGTCCCGTAGGCCGAGGGGATGTAATTACTGGCAGGGCCGGACTGGTTGCCCGCAGACACGACGACCGTGATGCCCTCGGCCACCGCGCCGGCCACCGCCTCCTGCAGGGCGAGACTGCCGGCGGGCTCGGTGCTCCCGAGGGCCACGAGCATGGCGGCGGGTACCGGTGTTCCGGGGTTGTCGAAGCGGCGCAATTCATGGTCGAGCGTCGCCTCGATGATGGCGGAGACGACGTAGCTGACGAAGGTGGATTGGCTGATCTCCGTGGCGAAAACGTCGAAGTTGTGGACGGTCGATGCACTCCCGGCGGCCGATCCGGTGGCGTCTCCCACCATGAGGCCGAGCATCTTGCTGCCGTGTTCGAACTCGGTGGAGACCAGCGGGTCGCCGTATCCGCGCACCACGACGGTGGCGGGCAAGGTGACGCGGGGGGCAAGGGCGGCGATGAAGGGCGCGTCGCGGTCGATCGCCGTATCGATGAGGTAGGCGTGAACCCCGAAGCAGGTTTCCGGGAAGACGAAAGTGTAGGGACCGGTCGGTTCGACGGGGGCGGTCGCGTTCAGTCGCGCTAGAGCCCAACCAGAGTCGGGGTTGGTCCCGTCGGCCCCGATGGCGGAATCGATCTCGATGGACTGCACCTCGGGCAGATCGAGGACGGCGGTGAGGTCTCCGGTGCGGGCGAAAACGGCGACGGCCGGGCGGCTACGCAGACCGAGATCGAGGTAGGGGAGCGCACCGGCCGTGGCGAGCGTGCGCTTGAAGTCATCTCCCTCAACTCCGGGAGTGCCGTAGACGATGTACTGCGCCTGGTCGGGCTCGCGACCGAGCCGGGCGAGAAACCCCCGGGGGGCATCGTCGGCGGCCAGGGTGATCTCGCCGAAATCGGCGCCCTGACCGGGGAAGCCGGCGATGCGGCCGGCCACGAAGA
>CAZKYJ010000198.1:1456-7717 GCA_964556355.1 uncultured Verrucomicrobiales bacterium
GCTCTCCAACACCACCACCGCGGCGGGGCTGACCCGCGCCTCGCCCCGGCTGCGCTCGCTCAGGTAGTGGTCGCCGGCTCCGTCGATGGCGACGATGAGGGCGTCGTCGGCACCCGTTCTCACGACGCCGCAGTGGAGCCGGAACGCGCCGGAATACGGGGCGGCGGTGACAGTGTTGCCGATGCGATCAAGGGCGAGGGCGGGCGCTCCGATCGTTGCGTCCGGATCGAGCGGGGCGCCGACTGGAGTATCCCACAAGGGCGTGCCATCACCCGCCACCGCGAAGACGGTGGCGGCTCGCCCGGTGGAGAGTGCGGTGCGGACGCTGCCGTCGCGAGGGACGACGACGAGTCCGCCGGCCTCGGCGATTTCCGGGGCGAGCGCTTTGAGCCAGACGACATCGCCGGTGGCCGGATCGAGGCGGGCGAGGAAAACATTGCCTTGGGGATCGGGCGTGGTGGCGGTGCCGGCGGCGAACTCCGCGCGGTGGCCGGGACCCCAGCCGACGGCGCTGGTGAAGGTGTAGGTGATCCCGTCGGCGCCGGCAGCGGCGATGGCGAACGGGTCGTCGGCAAAGGTGGCCGCGGGGAGCGGCACCGTGGCGGGAAGGAGGAGTTCGTAGTCGAGTCGGCCGGTGTCGGGATCGAGGGCGTCGGGGGTGAACTCGACGGTGATCTCGACCGTGGTGACGTCGTCGAACCGGTAGGTCGTCTCCGTGCCGGGGTCGCCGCCACCGTCGGCGCGAACGGTGGCTTCCTGGCCGTCGACCCCGCTGACCTGATGGTTGGCGGGCGCGTCGATGGCGAAGTCCGAATCGGCAAAAACCCTGACAGAACCACCACCGAAACGGCGGATGCCAAGGGCGAAGGTGGCCGGCGCGCTGGTGGTGATGATGATGCCGCTGGCCTGGCCGGCGGCGGAGCTGGGCTGCCCGTCGGGCGCGGTCGAAAGGACGATGCGCGGGCGCCCGAGCCGGAGGGGAACGGCCCCGGGTGAGGCACCGGTGACAAAGAGGGCGTCGGCCGAAGCGGCGGCGGCGCTCGCCGCTGCGGTGTCGGCGGGCGTGGCCCACATGAGCGTGCCGTCGGGGAGGTAGGCACGGGCAAGGTCGTCGCCGGAGCAGGCGAGCAAGAGGACACCGGCCGGGCCGGGGGCGATCGAGGCGGGGAGGAAGCCGGGCGTGGCGAACGAGCCGGTCCACTGGCCGGACGGGTCTAACAAAGCGACAAACCCGTAGGGCGCACCGTTGGCTTCCGGCGGTGGGGCGAGACCCGGTCCGCCGGCCAGGGTGAGATCCGCGGTGGCGGTGCCGGCGATCGCGACGAACGCGCCGTCCGGTCCGGGCGTAAGGGCATGGAGAAAAACATCTCCCGCCGCGCTGGCGGCCAGCGCGGGAGCGGGCCAGAGTGGGTTGCCGCCGGTGTCGAGGGCGGTGACGAAGCCGTCGCGACCGGACGGGTTGGGCAGGTTGGCGGGCTGGAGGAGGCTCCCCGTGAAGGTGCCGGCCACCAGCACCGAGCCGGGCTGGCCCCCGACGACCACCGAAACTTCGGCATCACCCGTTGCCACGATCGGTCGGGCGGAGTCCCACTGGCGGATCTGGCCGCGCGCGACGCCGCAATGCGCGAGGGCGCAAAAGACGACGAGGGCTTTGGCGGGATTCATGGTCGGGGCTTTCAGTCTATCATGGGAACCGGGTTCGCGGAACCCCGGCCCCCCGGGGGGTTGGGGGAGGGAGCCGGGAATTCCGCGAGGGTTCTGGGGGGGATCGGTTGCCGCCGGCTAGTGCTCCATGAGGACGGGCGGTTGGAAGAAGTTGACGAAGCAGGGCATGTGCGCCCGGGCATCGAGGATGGCCGCACGCCGCGTCAGGTCGTCGAAAGCGCGCGGGGTGCCGTCGACGGGATCGGAGACGATGATACCCGTGAGGAACCCGGAGAGCGTGGATGGGGCGCCGGCCGGACGCTCGGAGATGTGGGTGAAATCGGTGGCGGTTTCACCCCCGTGGCAGGCGTTGCAGGTGGCAAGGCTGAACTCGTGGCGCGCGTTGTTGTTGGCGATGCCTCCGGGGTTCCAATGGAATGAGGCGTCGGGATCGATGGGCGCGTGTCCGGAGAGGAAGGGCAGGCCGGAGAAAGTCAGCGGGACGACGTGGGAGCCGGCGAGGATGGCCGGCTCGTTCGTGTTGACATAGGAAGCGACGAGCGCCGGATTGGTGGTGAGGTAGTCGAAGTCCGGAGTCTGTTTGGTGGTGACTTCGCGCAGGTGATGGGCGTCGGAGTCCTCGTCAAAAATCACCCACTCGCGCAGGTCCCACGGGCGGATGAGGATCTCGTTGGAGCGGAGCTGGTTCAGGGCGCTGCCGTTCGGCTTGGAGGGAGCCGCGTTGGCCACGACGACCTGTTCGGTGATCGCCTCGAGGGCGGCGTTATACGCCGGCGAGCCAAGGGTGAAACCCTGGAGCGCAAGCCACTGGTGCGCCCAGTTCTTGATGGCCTCGCAGCCCGAGATCGGAACGCCGTATTCGAAGATGACGAGAAACGGGAGCGGCGGACAGCTCTCGCCGGTGCCACCCTGGCCGTATGGGCGGTCGTCGCCGGGGAGGTCGATCGGGCGCCCCTCCGCATTGACGGCGCAGTAGACGAAGCGGAGCTCGCCCGCGTCACCACCGCTGTAGCCGACCGGGCCGCCCCCGAGATCGATGCGGTTGACGATGGCGCAGAGCCGGAACGGCGCGATGGCAAGGTCGAGCGGCTGGTCGGGCCCCCCACTGGCCGCGACCCACGGGTCGATGATGAGCGACCTGATGGCCGCCTGGCGCTCGGGGACGAGATCGAAGTTGATCGTCTGGTCGACCTCCCAGTGGCGGATCCAGCGCCGGGTGAACTCGGGTGCGGGGATTCCGGTGAGCGGCGTGTTGGCCATCTGCTCCATGAGGTAGCCGAACGTCCATTTCCCGAGCGGCGTGCCGCTACCGGAGCAGGGGTCGAAGGTGCGCTGCGGATCCTCCACGACGCGCACGTTGGTGACGAGGAGCGAGTGGTCGGCCAGGACGAGGTTCGGCGAACCCGGGACCGGGCCGGGCGGGGGGAAGGGCGGCGGTATCTGGCCAGGAGGGCGACCGAAGGGGAAGAGCGTGAGCGGAGCACCTTGGCGGACGGCCTGAAAGTCGATCTCCGGGACGGCGATCTCCTCGATGAGGCCGCGGTTGCCGAAGACGGGGATCGTGCCGCCGATGCCGCGCAGGCGGGCGACCGATTGCTCGAGCTCGCCGATGTCCACGAAACCGGCGGGAAGCCGGGCGGCGACGCAGGTCTGATCGGGGGCGGGTACCGCGGCACCGGCGGGGACTTCATCGACGGAGAACCGGACGATCTGGTCGCCCACCGCGAGGTTCAGCCCGTTCTCCCCGAGCTCGACGCCGGGGGCGAGGGTCAGGCAGAGGAGCGGGTTCGCTTCGTCGAGATCCCGGATGACCGCTTCGGTGAACTGGAACGGATCGTCCGCGAAGAATCCATCGGGGAAGATCGAGGAGGCAGGCAAGGGGAGACCGTCCACGCGGAGGCGGAAGAACGCGTGGTTGGGATTGAGGGGGAGGGAGATATCCCGTGGCTCGGGAGCCTCTTCCATCACCGGTGTCCAGGGCCCCTCAAGGGAATCGCTCATCTCGAGGGTCGTTTTGGCCGGCAGGACGTTGATGTGGATCTGGTCTCCCTCGATCCGTAAGGGCGAGACTTCCTGGGCGTTGGTGATCGGGCTTCCGATCGCCAAGCAGGCGAGTGCGGCCGCGGCGACGTTCGGGTGCGGAGCTAGGGTCGTGGTGGTTGGTATTCTCTGTTTCATTTCCTGGGTTGGTAGGTGCTTCCCTCCTTCAAGCGCAGTGCCCGAGGCCGATTTGCAGCACTACGCAAAAAGTTGTTAAATAAAAACCCCGGTTTATTAAGTTTACATTAATAACATGGTATTTTGTATTGACGGGAGAGTGTTTGGCAGGATAGTTGGATTGATGCAACGACGGATTGTGCTTGATGGGGACGGTTGGCAATACCACCATGTTTTGAGCCGGATTGTGGATCGGCGCATCATCTTTGGGAATGCGGAAAAGAGGGAGTTCCGGCTGTGGCTGGGGCGCTATGCGGAGTTCTGCGGGATGCGTATCCTGACCTACTGTCTCATGGGGAACCACTTTCACGTGCTCGTCGGATTCTCAGTCGGCGAAGCAAAGGCGTTCGCCGCTACGGCCACGGATGCCGAGCTGGTGCAGCGGGCGCGGGCGATCTACCCGCCGGAGACGGTAGCGGCGATCGCTCGGGCGCTGGGCGCGTGCCGCAAGAATGCCGATGCCGAAGGTGCGGAGAGGATTCGGAGGCCGCTGCTGTCTCGGATGGGGGATCTCTCGGTTTTCGTTAAGGAGTTCAAGCTGCGGTTCTCCCGTTGGTACAACGCGCGCAACGACCGCGTGGGCACGCTCTGGGAAAGCCGGTTCCGGAGCGTTTTGGTGGAAGGGTGTCGCTCGGCTCTGGAGACGGTGGCAGCCTATATCGACCTGAACCCGGTGCGGGCAAAACTCGCGGCCAACCCCGAGGACTACCGCTTCTGCGGCTACGCCGAAGCGGTCGCCGGGAATAAGGCGGAAGCGGGAATCGCCCGGGCGGGTATCGCCACCGTCGTCGATCTGGCCACCGAGGCGCGCCGGGGTGAATCCGGGTGGTGGAGCGCCGCCCAAAAGCGCTATCGGTTGCTACTGTTCGGGCGCGGGGCGCGGTCGGGGATCATCGACGCGGAACGCTTGGCAGAGGTCGCGGCTGCCGGCGGGAAGCTGTCGCGGTCCGAAGTGCTGCGATGTCGGATCCGCTACTTCACGGAAGGCGGGGCAATCGGGACGGAACCATTCTTGGAATCCGTCTTTCGCAGGGAAAAACAACGGGGGAGGTTCGGCGGGAAGCGCGAGAGCGGCGCCCGTGAGATGCGGGGAGCTGAGTGGGGGGATCTCGCAGCCCTCCGCGATCTGCGGAAATCGCCGGTCTCCGCGAGCTCGAGCTGAATGGCCCGGCGGTGGAGAGCCGTCAGCCCACGATCGAAAGTACCCCGTCGTCCCATCTCGCCAGCGCGCCCAGCGGAACCGGGATGTGGTCGTCGATGTGCCCCGCTTGGAACCCGCGCGCGACGGGAATCCCGAGCCCTCCCAGGCGCTCGCAGAGCACGTCATCCAAAGAGACGCCATCGGGGCCGGGTTCCGCCTCGGTGAACGCACCGAGCACCACCCCCGAAACCC
This sequence comes from uncultured Verrucomicrobiales bacterium, assembly GCA_964556355.1. GTDB lineage: Bacteria > Verrucomicrobiota > Verrucomicrobiia > Verrucomicrobiales > DEV007 > CAZKYJ01. The sequence continues at coordinate 6,732 of CAZKYJ010000198.1, forward strand.
TCCCCAGCCAACCCGTGTGACCCATCTGGGTGAGCAGCCGGTCCACGCGGTAGGGGCGCTCGCCCACGTCTTCAAGAAAGAGGATACAGCCGTCGACGGGCGGGACGAACGGCGTTCCTAACAAGGCACCCAATACGGCGAGGTTGCCCCCGACGAGCCTCCCTTCCGCGCGCCCTCCGACCAGGGGCTCGAGAACCCAGTGGCGCGCCGCTCCGGGGTTCTCTACGGCATCGGTCCAGCGTGCCCGCACCGCGTCTTCCGCCTTCCCGAGCGTCGCGACCATGGGGGCGTGGAGGCTGCGCACGCCCGCGCGCGCCCAGAGGGCGTGCAGCGCCGTGACGTCGCTGAATCCGACCAGCAGCTTGTTGGCCGACGCCACCGCCGCCGGGTCGAGGTTGCCCAAAAGCCGCGTCGCCCCGTAGCCGCCACGGGCGCAGAGAATCGCCTCGACGTCCGGATCGGCGATGGCGGCCTGCAGCTCGCCCAGCCGCAGCGCGTCGTCGCCCGCAAGGAACCCGCAGCGGGAGTAGATCGCGGCATCGAAACGCACCTCGTAGCGGGTGCGGAGCCACGCCACCCCGGCGTCGAATGCCCCGCGGTCGAATGGTCCGGAGGGCGCCACCACCGCCAGCACGGATCCTTCACGCACGGGGCGGGGTAGGGCGAGGGCGTCGGGCATGGCGCGATCCTAGAACCGCGGTCGCCCGGGTTCAACGCGCGCTTGTCATCGTCCCCGACCAGCCGAATCTTCCGCCGCCCCGATGAAAGCCCTCGTCAAAAAAGAAGCCGCCCCCGGACTCTGGCTCGAAGATGTCCCCGAGCCCGAGATCGGGATCAACGACGTGCTCGTCAAAGTCGACCGCACCGGCATCTGCGGCACCGACCTCCACATCTACCAGTGGGACGACTGGGCGAAGCGCACCATCCCCGTACCGATGGTCGTCGGCCACGAGTTCGTCGGCGAGGTGGTCGAGGTCGGTTCCAAC
>CAZKYJ010000199.1:0-7686 GCA_964556355.1 uncultured Verrucomicrobiales bacterium
ATCGGACGCGGGTCCGGCGAGTCGTTCCAGATGCACTTCGAAGGCAGCGGGTTCGTCGTGGTGCAGCCCTACGAGGAAGTCGCCTACAAACCTCAGAGCAGCTAGTGGGTTCGCGCCCGCTTCCAGTCGGCCAGCGCATTCTCGCGCGATGCGAGCGGGAGATCCACCACCCGCGATGCCTGCCGGTGGGAGGCGAAGGCAGCACAGATCATCTCGACGGTCGCGGCACCTTCGGCGGCGTCGCAGAGCGGTGTTCGATCCTCGCGGATGGCGGCGATGAGATCGCCCGCGGCAGCGTCGTGGTGGTAGACGCCGGCCACCTCGTCCACCCGGGTTTCCGGGAGGCCGATGCCCGCGGTCGAGATTGGCACCCAGGGGCGCGATGCCTTCGTCGGTGCGAACGGGTTGCCCGGGACATGGTAGGCCAGGGGATTCTGATCGCATTGGAAGTTGATGAGCCCCTCGCTGCCGACGATCTGGAGCCCGAAACCGGCGTTGCCGGTGCCATCGTTGGCCAGGGAATCGAAGTAGCCGACGAGGCCACCATTCATCGCATAGCGGGCGTGCAGCGCATTCCCGGCGAGCGGACCGAGCCCCTCGGCCCCGCCCCTGACATCGCTCGCCGCAACCCGCCGGCCGTCCTGCAGCAGCTCGGCCGAGCAGCTGGTGGCCGGGCCACCGAAATAGTTCATGAGGTTCAGGACGTGGGAACCCAGCACCCAAAGATCTTCGGCCCCGCCGCGCCGGTCGCCTTTACCCCGGCCGCGGATCTCGAGGATCGTCCCGAGTTTGCCGTCGGCGATCAGCTCCGCGATCACGGGCAGCACCGGGTGGTAGCGGTTCCGATGGGCGACGGCCACTTTCGCCTTGCTCGCCCGCACCGCCGCCGTGACCGCATCGGCCTCCGCCGGCGTCCGGACGAACGGTTTTTCCACGTAGATCCCCCGCGCCCCAGCATCGATGGCCGCCAAGATCATTTCCGCGTGCTGGTCGGGGTGCCGCGGCGCCACCGCAACGATATCCGGCGACACCTCGGCGAGCATCGCCCGGTAGTCGGCGAACTGCCCATCGGCAGGAACCCCGATCCGCTCCCCCGCTTTCGCCAACCCGCCCGCGTCGGCGTCCGCCACCGCGACCACGGTGGTCTCTGCTTGACGGTGCCACATCGTATCGAGTTCGTGTCCGAAATTCCCCCTCCCGGTGTGTCCGATCACAGCGACGCCCAGCGGCTGGTCGGGCGATTGCGCCCGGACGAGAACCGGCAAGGACGCGGCGGCGAGGACGGTGGAACGGGCGAAATGTCGGCGGTTCATCGGCGGGTGTCCCGGACTCAACTCCCCCAATGGAAGGCGGTCGGGATGAGGAATATCGCCCGGTATCACCGGATCTTTCCTCTGGAGAAAGCTAGAAATGGAGGTAGCCGAAGCGGGCGGGCGTGTGGGCGGTCGCGGTCGCCGTCGGCGCCCAGCCGAGGAAGGATTTCTCCGCCGCCACATTCCGGTAGAGGTTGAGCCGCCACACGGTCTCGCCCGCCACGGGTGGCGTTGCGGCGATCGCCCCCATCGGGATTCTCATTTCGGTGAACCAGATCTTCGCCTCCCCGTCGAGGTGGACCTTGGCCTCGAACCCGCTGCTCCACTCGAAATCCCGCGCGGGCAGGTCGAGCACGAGATCGAGGGTCTCGCCGGTCGGCGCGACTTCGAACTCGGTGTACCTTTTGTCATTTTCAGGGTCCGTCCCGATGAAGGCCTCGACGACGTCGCGCTCCCAGAGCCCTAGGCGTTCTTCCGTGCCGGGTGGATCGAAAGTGGTGAGGTGCGCGTAGGGGGCCGCATAGCTGAGGTAGAGGAAGGCGTCCGTCCAAAGGATCTTCACTTCGGTCGATGACCCCGGATGCGCCTCGCCGCTGAGGATACCGACGTCGATATGGGCCACGGCCGCGCCCGCCCACACCGCGTCGTCGGGGATGCCATCGACGGCGAAATCGGACCCGATACGGCTCGCTTTGAGGGTCGGTGGCGGCAGGCTCCGGACGAGCAGCTTCCGGGCATTGTCGAAGTAGATCTTGCGCAAGACGGAAGCCGGCAGGCCGACGGCGTCGATCGTCCAATCCCCCTGGATCGGGGTCATGTGGGCGAACTCCCGGTCGTCGGTCTCGAACCATCGCCAGTGCGTCTCGTAGAAGTTCACGGCATCTTCGTCCGTCGGACCGGCACCATCGCCGCCCGACCCGAGGATCAGCTTGTCGTAGACCATGAAGTCGGTCGCGAAGAGGATGCGATCCTGGTGCTTGATGAACAGCGCCCGAACTTTCGCCGGATCGTGGCGCCCGAGTTCCGGCACCCGCGCCGCGACATCGACCATCATGTTGGGGTGTTCGTCGAGCGCGCGGTCGACCCAGTCGATGTCCTCCGGGTTGTTGCCGAAATGGACGCAGACGAAGGTGGTTCCCGGATGCTTTTTGATCACGCGGTTCCGGGCCTCGAGCAAGGCCTCACGAGACGGGTACTTCCCGGGATCTCCGAACCACCACGACCGGTGATCTTTCAGTTCGGTCCAGCGTTCGTTCGTTTCGTCGTAGGGTTCCCAGAATGCTTTGGGATCGGCGACGTGGATCGAGACCGGCATGCCGAGCTCCCCGCACCGCTTCCAGACCGGGTCGAGCTTCGGATCGTCGATGGCGATCAGCGTGCCCGCCGCATCGCGCAGGGAGAGGCCGAGCCGCTTGTACTCCTTCAATCCGGCGGCACCTTGCCGGTGCCCCTCGTCGATCTGGCGCACGGCGTGTTCCGCCCAGTCGGGCTCGTCCCACCGCGAGTAGTCGAGGTTCATGGAGTGGACGAAGCGCCGCGGCGCGACGCGTGCTGCCCGCTCGCGGTTCTGGGCGAAGCGGGACACCGTCCCCAGCCGGGGGAGCGTGGTGTCGCCGCTCAGGTTCACGCCCACGCCGATGCCGGCCGCATCCATGATCTTGACGGCCCGCTCGATGCGGTCGTCGGATCCGGACACGTGCATGTGGAGATCGATGATGCGCTTCTCCGCCCGCCAGCGCGCGGCCTCATCGGTCGCCGACTGGCCGTGGGATGAGCCAGTGCCCATCGCGATGAGGGCTGCCGCCAGCAGAGGGATCGGTAAGTGGAAAATTGGAGAAGGTCGCGCGGGCACGGGGATGGGGAGATGGGTTTCCGCCCACGATCCCGAAGCCCGGCACCGGTGCACGCAAAATCTTTCCCCGGTGGCAGCGACCACCGCCTCAGAACGGGAATAGGCACTGTTCCATCCTGATGGTCGGGGGCGGCGGGTTCTGCCGCTTCGCGGGGGCGGGTGCCGGGTTCTGCCGCTCCGCGGGGGCGGGTGCCGGGTTCCGGCGCTCCGCGGAGGCGGGTGCCAGAACTGAACTCAGCTTGCTCGCGAACCAGCGGAGAACCAGGCTGCGGAGCGGCCGGGAGACCCTCCGGTTGCGCGGCCCGTTCAGCTGATCGATCTCCCACGCAGTCGCCGACTGGCGCTCCAGCCCGAGCGTCGCCCGCTCGCCAGCGACTTCGACGGCATAGACATAGTAGCTGCCACGGGTGATCTGCGGCGCGTAGCTCGCAACGCAGTGCCCCATCTCCCGCCCTTCGCGCGCCAGCTCGTCAAAGGTTTCGAGTGGGCGAAGCCCATCCGCCGGGGCGAACGGTGGTGGGATCGCCCCTTGCCAAGAGGATGCGAGGGTGCGTCTTGCCCTGGCGTTCTGGCGGAGGTCACGGTTCATCGCGTCGAGCAACCGGTCATGCAACGCGAGCAAGCCTTGGGGCGACTTGACCTCGTTCAGGCGATCCCGACGGGCATCTCCCAGCATGCGCAGCGTGTCCTGGTAGACGTCGATCGCATCGAACTGGGTGCCCGTCGAACCGACGATTCGCCCGTTGGCGATGGCCGTGAGAACCGGGAGCGAGACCGGGTCACCGGAGGCCAAGATGGCGAGGACGGTCGGCGTGAACGGCCCGGTGAAATTCGCGAGGAGATGGCGCGCGGTCGGATCGCGGAGCACGCGGATGAGGTGGAAGGCGGTCAGGGAGGTGAGAATGGCCGGATCGATGCGCCGGAGGAGGCGGACCGTTCCACGCCCGGCGGGCAGGTCGAGCCAGGCCAAGATTTTGCGGCGCGGCTGGCGGACGAGGGAGCGGAAGCTCCGGAACGGGCGCCGGACCGGGTTCGCTTTGACATTCCACGACGAGGCCATCAACCACGCCAATGCCGGGAGATCGTCGAAGAGTTCTCTGCCCTCCGGCACCCGCACCCACAGGTTGAGCAGGTGCCAGCGCCGCGCCACGAAACGATGCCGTTCCAAAAATGGGATGGCTCCGTCGGGAAACTGAGCCGCCCAGCGCTCGATCGCCCGGAGCATGGTGATCGTACGGATGGTGTAGCGCAGGGCGCCAAGCGTGGCATTCGACCGGAGGCGGGGCCGGCCGGCCCGGAGGTCTTCGGCCACCATCATCGCCGTACAGAGGCGGGACCGGGAAACACGATCCGAGGGAACGAGTCCGAAGCGCCCGGCTTCATCCGGAAGCTCGGCGGTCACCAGTTCGGCCACGGAGGCGGTCCAGCGCTCCCTCGATCGCAACGCGGGATCCGGTTGACGCCCTTGGCGGTGCCCCCCTCCCGAGCAGTAGTTCGGGAGTGACCAGTTCCTGGAGAAGCGTTGGAATCGGTCGATACACATCTCGGAAAATGCCGCGCTTTTCCGAAGGAAGCGGTCGACCGCCGGGCGGGCGTGAATCCACGGGGTAATGCCGTCGCCCCGGTCGTCCAACTCCTTTTTCCAAGCGCGTGGATCGGGTCCAGAACGCACCACCCAAAGCGTCCTATCTTCTATGAACGTCAACAGGTTACCCCGAACGGACAACACGCGCATCCCCGGCTGAATCGGCAGCGGCGAAGGAAGCGATTTCGGTTGGGGCACCATCCTTGTGAATTGGCACACCTCGCGACGATCCGCCAATGCAGCCCATTGGCGTTCCTGTCAGGAAATTGCGAGAGTTCGCCACCCTTTCTCGTCGCCCTCCGAACCGGCCGAATCCGAGTGCCAAGGGTGCCGGTGACGGGGTTGTCGCACCTTGTCACGCGAGCCTCGTGATTGGACATTTGGGAGCGATCGGATCGATCAAAAAGATCGACAATAATTCTTCGACGAGGCAGTCCGTCGGCAAGTGTGGAGCTCGCGGGATCTGCCGTGACGAAATTTTCTTTGGTAACGTTGGGGCGATTCTACACATCATTGGCCGAACACCATGCCCGAAGCCCCGACCCACCCCGATTCCACCGTCCGCGTGCAGCAGCTGTTCGTCCGGCACCAGGGGATCGTCAAAGCCTTCATCCTCTCCCTCCAGCCGGGCTTCGCCGACGCGGAGGACGTCCTCCAGGAGACGTTCCTCGTCGTCACGAAAAAAGCCGGTGAGTTCGAGGAGGGCACGAACTTCATCGCGTGGGCGTGCGCCATCGCGCGGTTGAAACTATGGGAAGCGCGGAGGCAGGCGAGCCGGCCGGTGCTCTCGGACGAGGCCATCGCGGCCCTGTGCGAAGACGCGCCCGACGAGGCGTTCTTCCACGAGCGCCTCGCCGCGTTGCGCAGCTGTATGGGCAAGCTCGCCCCCCGCGCCCGGGAGGTTGTCATGCTCCGCTACCACAGCGAACTGTCGTCCCAAGCCATCGCCGACCGGGTGGCCTGGAAAGAATCCGCGGTGCGCGTGGCCTTGTCGAAGGCCCGCGCCTCCCTTCGCAAATGTGTGGGCGGACAGCTTGCAACCGACCCGGCATGACAACGAAGGATTTCACCCAGCTCATCGACGCCCACCTGGCGGGCGAATTGACCGCCAGGGAAGCCGCCCTCCTCAGCGAGACCCTTGCCGCGGACGCCGATGCCCGCCGGACGTTCTGGGAGATGGCCTCCGTCGATGGGTTGACGCAGGAAGCCGCCCGGCTCGAGTGGTTGGAGAGCGCCGGAGGCCGTTCACCGGCCAAGGTGGTGCGCCCGGTCTGGTGGCGGGCCCTCGCGGTGGCGGCCGCGCTCGCCGTGTCGGCACTCTGGTTCGTGCGCCGCGATTCCCCAGCTCCCGTCACCGGTGTCGCCATCTTCGCGCAGGCCGTCGGATCGGACCAGCAAGGGGGACGCGTCCTCCCGCCGGGGATGGTGGAACTCGAATCCGGGGCCGCGCTGCTCGAATTCTACAGCGGTGCCCGCGTGGTGGTGGAGGCACCAGTCCGCTTCGAACTCGTCTCGGCGGACGAGGCCTACCTGCACGCCGGTAAAGTCACCGCCTACGTCCCGCCGCAGGCACACGGGTTCACCGTCGGCACGCCAGATCTCACCGTCGTGGACCTCGGAACGGCATTCGGCATGTCGGTCGCCGAAGGCACCCCGCCCGAAGTCCACGTTTTTGAAGGGCTCGTCGAAGTCGCTATCGGTTCGGAGCCGAAGCGCGCCCTCCAGGGCGGTGAAGCCGGAGCGCTCGACGCCACCATTTGGCAGCCCCTCCCCGCCGATGCCGGCGCGTTTGTCACCGAGGAAGAATTCGCCCGGCGCGCCGCCTTCGAGGCCGACACCCGGCGCACCACGTGGGCGGAGGCGAGCAGCGCCCTGGCCGACGACCCAGCGACCCTCCTGTACTTCGATTTCGAAGTTCCCGCCAGCGACCCCGCGACCGTGGGCGGCGAGTGGGAAACCGGCCGCTGGCCGGGGACCCGCGCGCTGGGCTTCCGCGACGAAAGCGACCGCGTCCGCGTCGCCATCGAGCCCACGTTTTCTGCCGTGACGTTCCTTGCCTGGGTGCGGCTCGACTCCCTCCACCACCCGCTCAATGCGCTCCTCTCCGCCGACGCCGCAGGCTCGGGCTCGCTCCGCTGGGAGATCACGCGCGAGGGCCAGCTCCGCCTCGGCATCGGCCGCGGGAATGACGACTGGGAGGTCGTCGAGGGCACGCGCACCCTCACCCCGAACCGCCTCGGGCAGTGGCACCTCCTCGCCACCACTTTCGATGGCACCACCGTCCGCCACTACCTCGACGGCCGACCCGCCGGCGACGGCAAATCGTTCACTCCGCCCGCCCTGCGCATCGGCACCGCCGACATCGGCAATTGGCGCGGCCCGACGCCCCGGCACCTCGACGGGCGCCTCGACGTGTTCGCCCTCCTTTCTCGCGCCCTGCGCCCCGACGAAATCCTCGCTCTCCACCAAAAAGGTCATCCATGAAACTCGCCCTCCCCCTCTTCCTTTCCCTCGCGTTCGGCCTCTCCGCCGAAACCGTCCCCACCGGGGCCGGCAGCTACAGCACCGTCCGCCCCGAGCCCTGCCAGCCGCTCCCCGACACGATCTATCGCACCGCCGACCTCGAGGGGCCGACCCTGACCGGCCAGTGGTGGAGCTCGCTCGTCTGGCAGCCGCTCTCCGAAACGATGTTCGCCCACCCGCTTGCCATGAAGGCGGTCGAGGGCGGGCTGAAAGTGAACTACCCCGGCGGCTCGATCATCGGCAACGAACACGGGATCTTCGGCCAGGGCGGGAGCGACTTCACCCTCGGCCACTCGGCGGTCGAGGCCTTCAATCGCGCGGATTGCGGCGCCTACTCGGACTGGTTTGTCACCGCCGTCTTCGTCGAGGGCGAGGCCACCCTGCGCACCACCTTCGGCCACGGCAGCCCGTTC
>CAZKYJ010000200.1:0-4353 GCA_964556355.1 uncultured Verrucomicrobiales bacterium
AGCGCCCCGTCCGGCTTTGAGATGGACACAACGAGTTACACCTTCGACGTGGACAACATCGGTGTCGTCACCGTGCCGGAACCCTCCGCCATCGCCGTGATCTCCATGGCCGGAACGCTTTTTCTTTTCCGCCGCCGAAGGTAGTTCGCCCTTCTGTTGCCAACGTTGGTAGCCGGGTGCGGGATCGGGCGCTCCCGCGCACGGCATTCTGTGTTAGGGAAGCTCGGCGGCGGATCCGCAGGCAAACCCGCGGGCGGCGGGTGACCACGGCGGACCGACAACTGACAATCGACCGCTATCTCTGGCGCCCGAGGCCAAGACGTTTCCCTACCATGTTTTCTGCCAGCTACGCGTTCTCCGGCGGCCGCAAAGCCACTATCTGCCCGGCCCTTCTCGCGCGCCTCCAAGCCGCTGCCGACGCCGAGCGGGAGCGCGACTCGAAAGCGAGACACCGCGCCAGCGCTGCTCGCTACCGCGATCGTTTCCGCCTCCGCAGGCGCCAGGGGTCACTCACCACCTGAGCTTTGGTACCCGTTCGATCGAAAGCGGCTGTCCACCGGCTAACGGGGTGAGATCGAGGCTTCTCCGCCCACTGGATGCAACCTCGAATCCGGCGAGATCCAGCGCGGCCGAAGACGACGCCGATCGCACCAACACCCGTCCCGCGCCAGAGTGCACACGGGTCGCATCAATGACCCCCGACACATCGACGGCCGCCGAACAGCACGAAAACCGGAGGGCGTCGCCCGACCGCACGGCCGACTCGAGAAAACGTGCGACCCGGGTCGCCACCGCCCCCGCGCCGGATCCGAAGTGTCGGGGAATCCCGATTGCCGTGGTGGCCAAGCCGGGGAGATGCCGGGCCACGGCCACCCAGCGCTCGCGATCGGCTCCCGCGAGTGGCCGTACGGACAATACCACGGCGCATGCGCTATCGAGGACGACCACCGAGGACATCCCGGCCGACCACCCTGCGCCCGCGAGATGGTCGAAGCGGAACCTGGTGCCGCTCTCCAGGTCTTCTGCCGCGCTCAGATCGCCGGATACCACGTAGCGTGGGCAGTTCCCGCGGCGCGAGAGGGAAAGCGCCCCGCTGCGCAGCGTTGTGACCGCAGGACCGATCCGGTGCAGCCGGTGGAAGACGCGCGGCCAACTGGCCCACGAAGCGTGGACCCGTTCTCCGGGATAGGGGCGGGCGGGCGGCACAGGTGTGATCATGGCATCGGATGCCTAAACGAGGATGGGAACCGCCGTTGCCGACCGCTTGCGAATTCCGCTCCCCCGCTTGCGGTCGCGGCCGGCGTTGCGCTCGCCACAGCCAACCCGACCGCACTGGCCGGGGTGCGTGACGGCTTGCCGGCCACCGGCGACGCGACCCGGAACCCGGCGGCACCGGGCCGTCTGACGATCCTCCGAGAGAGCGTTTGCGACGGGCTCGCCCCCCGGGGCGCAAGCGAGCGCCAGTGAAGCGCAAGGCATCGCCACGCGGAGCGCCGGGCGTCGCGTAAATGGAGGCCGTGCCAAAGACACCATTCTACGCAGGACTCGTCGCCGCGATCCTCCTCGCCACCGGGTTGGATACCGCCGCCCAAGTAGCAGGCGAGTTTGTCACCCCGGCGTTCCGCCGCGGGTCCCCCGGGGCGTCGTTTGCCTACTGGGACCTGTTCGAAGCCGGCACCGGCGGGGGCAACTTCCTCTACGACAATCCGCCGGCCCTCTTCGGCGGCATCGATTTCGATGGAAACGTGACCGACCTCACCGAGGACGATGTCGTGCTGGTGCAGACGGGGACAGACACCGCGTTTCTCACCAGCTCGGGGGCAATCTACAGCTTCGCGGAACCCGTGGAATTCGAGGTGCGCTTCTCCCTCCCGGCGAGCGCGGGCGACGTGACAAATGTCGTCTTCCAAACGCAGACGGGCGGCGTCCGCTTGGAACTTGGCGACGTGTCGTTGGACCACGATGCCGATGCCGGTAGCGGTCCGACGCCGATAGCGCTCGCCCCCGATTTCAAGGCGCTCGACGACCCGCAGACGGGTGGCTTTTCCGAGCGGTTGGTCTCGGCGCTGCAGTGGGATCTCACCGGGCTCGGGGTGCGCGATTTCGTCATCCGCTTCCGCTCGCCCAACAGCTCGATGCCCCTCTGGGAGAGCCAGCTCGACGTGGTGATGGGCGAGCCTTTCATCCGGGCGCTCGGCTTCCTCCTCGTCGAGGAAACCCGCCCGACCCTTCGCTTCGGGGTTCCCGGCACAACAATTAAAGAACTGCCTCCCGGTGCCGAAGAGCGATTCCACCTGCCCGGGGACACCTTCGACCTGCTCTCGGAAGCCGAACCGGGCTTCGCGGCGGTCGGGTTCATCGATCAGGATGGGATCGTCTCGGAGGCCGGATCGCTCACGATCACCTTCGGATCGGAAGATCTGACCGCGGGTGCCATCTTTGCCCCGCGGGACTACGCCACCTGGCGGGATGGGTTCTTCTTCCACTTCAACTCCCTCACCGGCCAGACGCCCGACAATTCCGACGATGCCATCAGCGGGCGGGAGGCCGACCCGGACGCCGACGGCCTGACGAACTTCGCCGAGTATGCTTTCGGCTGCGATCCCTATGTCGCCGACGTCGCCCGGGCGACCCCGCAGGTCACAATGGTGGCGGACGGCGGGCAACCGTTCGTCGAGCTGACCTACCGGTGCTGGGGTGCCGAGCCGGTCGACGTGAGCTACGCGGTCCAGGTTTCGGCTGCCCTCGGGGCGTGGTCGGAGGCCACCGATGCGTTCGTTGAGGTGCGCTCCGAACTCCAGGAGGACGGCACGCGGCTCGTCAGCCTCCGCTCGCTCCAGCCCGTCGAGGGCGCGGAATTCTACACGGTGACCGCGCAATAGTACGATGACCCAGCAGCGAAAAAAAAGGGGCTTCGCCCTCGTGACAGTACTCGCCCTAATGGCGCTCATGGTGCCGATGGTCATCGGGCTCCTCGTCCTCTCGAGAGACGCCGAGGGCATGGCGCACAACGTCGGCAACCGCGGCCGCGCCGGGCAGGTCGCGGACGCGGCCGCGGCGGTGGCGATCGCCCAACTCCGCGCCGCCACCACCCAGACCGATGCGGATGGCGCGCTGCTCCCGTGGACCAGCCAGCCGGGCGCCGTGCGCACCTATGCCCTCGATGGGAAGCCCGACCAGCTTTTCAAGCTCTACACGGCCGCCGATGCCACGGTGGCGGGTGATCGTCCCGGCACCGGGGCGGATCTCCCACCGGACTGGGCGGCGCGCCCGGACGATTTTGTCGACCTCAACGCTCCCCGCTACGGGAGCGACGGTTCGGCCGCCTATCCCATCGCGGACCCCCGTGCCGATGCGGAGGGATTCTCGGTTGACGGCGGAGTCGCCGACGCCCTGCCCATGCCTGTCCGCTGGTGGTACCTAATGGCGGATGGAAGCCTCTCGACCTCGGGGGACGGGGCGGTCGGACGCTTCGCCTACTGGCTCGACGATGAGACTTCGAAGGTGAACATCAATACCGCCTCCGAAGGCGTTTATTGGGACACGCCGCGCGCCGCTTCGCAGGAAGAAGTCTATCTTGCTGAAAACCAGCCGCGCACCGGCGAAGTGCAGCGCTTCCCCGGCCACCCCGCGTCCACCAGCCTGAGCGCGGTTCTGCTGCCAGGGATCCGCTTTGACCCGATGGCCGAACCCTCGGCCAAGACCATGGCGGAGGACGATCGCGACGCGATCTGGGGTCTGGCACCGGTACTCAGCGGTCGACGCCAGGCCGCGCCCGGCGACCTCCTCAGGGGCGCGGAGCCCGCTTTCCTCGACCGGCATCCCCGGGTCCGCGAGCGCGTCGCTCGCGGCGGATTCTTCCTGACCACCGAGAGCGCCGGCCCCGAGACCACCCTCTCGGGCACCCCCCGGATCGCCCTCTGGCCGGTACACAAGACGCTCGATCCCGCCACGGGTGACGCCAGCTCGCCCGTGCCGAAACTCAGCACCTACGACCGCCGCGTGGCGGTGGCCTCGTTCCTCGGCGGGCGACGCTACTACCTCACGCGGAGCGACGCGAAGAACGGGTTCACCGACTTCGCACTGACCTATCGCGGCGAAGCGCACAACCGCGATATCTTCGCTTACCTCCAGAGGCTAACCGGCCGGCCCGTCCCCGGTTTCGGCAGCGCGACCTTCGCCCAGAAGTATGGCGCCGGGCCGACCGACGACCGCGACAGCATCCTCATGCTGGCACTCGATTACGTGCGGACGGCAAACCTCAATGACGGAGCGCTGGAATCCGAGGCGCAGTTCTGCGTGGTGTGCGCCGGCCAGGAACATATCGGGTTCGGCCAGGTCTCGCCGCTTTCC
>CAZKYJ010000200.1:4363-7634 GCA_964556355.1 uncultured Verrucomicrobiales bacterium
GGCCGTCCACCGGCACCGGGCGGATCGCCACGCTGAGCGAAGCCGCCTTCGTCTTCACCTGCCTCGCCGAAGTCCGTCCGGACGGCAGCCTCCACGGAGCCCAAGACCTGCCGGACGAGATCCGCACGCAGCTCCAGAACCCCGGCGACCGCGCCCTGGAGGTTGCCCTCGTCACCGAGACCTTCGTCCCCGGCCAGGGCTGGGGCGAATACCGTCCCTACCTGAGCCTGCTCCCCGGCGGCGTCGACGCGGGAGGCGAGGCTACGGATTGCGACCCGGCGAAACTACCCGAAATGAAAGTCTGCGGCCAGACCCTCGTGCTTCCGGACGGCCGCCCGCTGGCCAAACCCCGCGGGTCGGGGGACTTCGCCCGATCGCGGGGGGATCTCCCGCGGCGCTGGCAGGCGGCTGGCGGGATGGGGGGGATCCGCACGTTCTCCGAAGAACCGGTCGTCTTCCGCCCGATCGTGGTCGAGGCAAGCACGACCGAGCTCAGCTTTTCCGGCGCGGTCGATGCGGCGGGGCACGCGCTCGCCGTCGGCATCTACGACACGCCCGAGAGCGCAGCCGGCGGCCTGCGCGCGCCCGGCGATCTCGTCCAGACCATCGTCCTCGCCGCCCCGGCCTTCGACGGACTTCCCCTGCCTGAGGTGGATGCTACGCTGGCCGGTATGCGCTTCGCGGCACGGGTCGACCAGGCCTTCGGTGGGGGCGCGCTCCTCGCGCCATCGGATGTCGTCCAGTCGATGGTTCCCGCGCACGGCGACTATCGCCTGCTGGCGGCGCGGCGGCTCGTCGATGCGGAAATGGTGCCACACCCCGCTTGGGGACGCGAGCGCTTCGCCCATGCCTTGCGCGAGCCGCTGGCCGATGCCCAGGGCGCCCTATTGAACGGAGCCGTTCCCCCGCCGGACGCCCAATGGAGCACCGGATCGGACGGCGGGTTCATCCCGGGCCTCCCCTTCGCCGCCGCCGCCGCACCCGACTTTTGGGGGGGCGGCCCGTCGGCCTTCCGCTCCCTGCGTCTGGACGGGGGAGAGCGCGGACCCTGCTCGCCGTGGGAGACTGGCGACTTTGACAACGGCGTCGCCCTCGCCCCCGATGGGGCCTACACGAACCGTCCCGACGACGCCTCCGCCGCCGGTCGCATCCCCTATTTCGACCTTCCGGATCCCGACGCTGCGGTCATCCCCCAGCCCGAGCCGAACCACTTCTCTCCGCAGCGTCAGCTCCCCTCGCCCGTCATGTTCGGCAGCCTGCCCACCGGCGTGCAGTCGCGCGTGCCTTGGCAGACGCTCCTCTTCCGCCCCCAGCCCGGCCACTACGGGAACACCTCCCCTCGCGACCACCTTTTCTTGGACAATTTCTGGATGCCCGCGCTCGAACCGCTCCCGCTGTCGCGCCCGTTTGAATCCGCCGGGAAGATCAACATGAACCACCGGCTCGTGCCCTTCGACCACATCCGCCGCACCACCGCGTTGCACGCCCTGCTCAAAGCCGAAAAGCTGATGGCCATCCCCGACACCGAGAGCACGGCCTACAAGGATGCCAACCGCCTCTCGTCCCCCACGGGCTACCGGCACTTCATCGACGTGGAGCGCACCCTCGCCCTCTGGGACACCGAGGTCTTCGACGGGGGGCTCACGTTCCTCTCGGCGTCGGAGATCTGCGGGATGCCCCTGGTCCCGGAGGGCGCCCCCGACCCGTCCCGCGCTGGCATGGAGCGGTTCTGGCAAAACCACCGCCCGACCGGCGACAACACGCGCGAGCGCCCTTATGCGCACCTCTATCCCCGCCTGACCACCCGCTCGAACACCTTCCTCATGCACTTTGTCGCCCAGGCGCTCGGCCCCCGGGGCAAGGTCGCCGCCGAACTGCGGGGTTCCCGCCCGGTGCGGCGCTCCCTGTCGGTCGATGACCCCAACCTTCCCGACTACCTGACCGATCCCCAGGCGCGGTCGCTGGAAACCCGCTATCGCTGGCACTTGGGAAACGTAACCCGATTCTAGACGAACCCACCGCTATCCACCATGAACACCACCACCGCATTCAGCACCCTGCTCGTCCTCTCCGCCGCCCTCGCCCACGCGGGCGAGCGGGAGGACGATCCAAAGTTTCAACAGGACCGCGAGGCCATTCTCGCCATGGCCGGCGACTTCGAAGTGACCTTCCAATTCGATGAGACGATCGCGCTCTCCCCCGGCTATGAACCGAAGGACCGGTATCTCGAACACGCCACCGAGACCGTCAAAGTAGCCGCCGACGACGGCACCTACATCGCACTCCAGCACCTCTTGCTCGACACCGATTCCGGCCGCGTGATCAAGCACTGGAAACAGGAATGGCGCTACGAGGATGCCGACATCTACCGATTCGAAGGGGGTAAGCGCTGGGTGTCCGAGACGCTCTCCCCGGCATCCGTCGCCGGCACCTGGAGCCAGCGCGTTTCCCAGGTTGATGACTCGCCGCGCTACGAAAGTCTCGGCACGTGGGTACATGAGGGTGGCGTTTCGTCGTGGACCTCCGGCCTGACCCGCCGCCCCCTCCCCCGCCGGGAATATACCAAGCGCGACGATTACGAGGTCATGCTCGGCACCAATCGCCAAACGATCACTCCAGACGGCTGGGTGCACGAGCAGGACAACATCAAGCAGGTCGAACCGGGCGGAGAGATCCTCTGCCGCGAGGCGGGGCTCAACACCTATACCCGCACCAGTGCGGTCGATTTCACCAAGGCCAACCGCTACTGGGAGGGCACCGCGCCGTTCTGGAAAGTCGTCAGCGACCGCTGGGACGCCGAGTTCGCCCGGACGGGCCAGCTTGAGTTCGCCGAAGCCGTGGGCGGCAAGCCGATGTACAAGCGCCTTTTCGACCTGGCCAAGCAGAGCGCCGATGGCGAACTCGCCCCGGGGGCACCCACCGTGAAGGCCGTCGATGAGGTGGCCGGGGCATTTATTGCACGAAACTGATCGGCCGCGCGATACGTTACCAATTTACCGATATGAGCACCACTGCGACCATCCCAACAGAAACCCAATCCGCCATCGTCGCCGCCCTGGAGACGCTCCTCGCCGAGAGCTACTCGCTCATGGCGCAGACGCACCTCGCGCACTGGAACGTCGAGGGCGAGCACTTCTTCGATCTCCACAGCGCCTTCCAAACTCAGTATGAGGAGCTCTTCGAAGCCGTCGATCAGATCGCCGAGCACATCCGCACCCTGGAGGCCGACCCGCCCGGGGGGCTGAGCATGCTTGCCAAGATGTCGGCTGTG
>CAZKYJ010000201.1:0-7628 GCA_964556355.1 uncultured Verrucomicrobiales bacterium
GGTGGCTGGGGACTACCTCGAAGCGCGGCTCGATCCGGACGGCTACCTCATCCTCACCGTCATCGACGTCATGGGCAAGGGCGTCTCCGCCGCCATGCTCGCGGCGATGTTCCGCACCCTCCTCCACCGGTAGCTGCGCCGCGCCCGCCCGCTCGAGGAGCTTATCCACTCGCTCAACCGCTCGCTCGTCGCACAGCTGGAGAACGTCACCACCTTCATTACCTGCGCCATGGTGCGCATCTCTCCCGACCTCAGCACCGCCGAGGCCACCAACGCCGGCCACTGCCCCATCCTCGCGCTCAACCCCGGCGGCGTGCACCGCCAGATCGAGCCGACCGGCCCGCCCCTGGGCCTCTTCGGCGATGCCTCCTACCCGGTGCAGACCATCCCGCTCGGCGGCGAAGAAGCGTTCCTCATGGTCACCGACGGGCTTTACGAATGGGAGGTCGACAACTCGGGATGGTGGGGCTGGGAGAACCTCGTGCAACTGGCATCGGCCGAAGCGCACCGCGATGCCGAGAGCTTCTGGAGCCAGCTCCAAGCGATCATCCGAGCCCACAACCCGCGCCGCCCCCCCAAGGACGACCAGACGATGCTCTTCTGGAAGAACTGCTCCGTCCCCGTCCATCATCGCGGCGAACCCACGCCCCTCCACCGCCATGACACGCTCGTCCTCCCCGCGTAAGCCGCGCATCCTCGTCGCCGACGACGAGCCGGTCACCCAGCGCCTCCACCAGCTCCTCCTCACGCGCGAGGGATTCGAGCCGTCGCTCTTCGAGAACGGAGACGACGTCCTGGCCGCCGCCGTCGATCTGGCGCCCGATCTCGCCTTGCTCGACTACGGACTTCCCGGCAAGAACGGTCTCGAGCTCGTCCAGGCCTTCCGCGCCCACCCGGCGCTGGCGCGCGTCCCGATCATCGTCGTCACCGGCTACCGCGAGCTCGAGCTCAAAGAGGAACTCCTCCAAGCAGGCGCCGACGACATCGTGCTCAAACCGTTCAGCCCGCGACTGCTCAAAGACCGCATCGACCACTATCTCGCCCTGCCGGGCTGAGAGGGGACGACCGTACCGTTCCCCAAATTGTCCGGATAGATGCGGCTGATAAGGTTGCTGCGGAGGATCCCTACCGGCGTGATCAGAGGCCGATTCGTGGGCACGGCTCCACCCTCCAGTTTTCGGATCGTGGGTTCGAAAGGTTTCCAGTTGAGTGTCCCGAGTTCCTCCCAAACTCCGAGCTCGAGCCCGATGGCATCTTCAAAAGCCTTGAAGACCAACTCCGAGCAGTCGATTTCCGCATCACCGGGAGCATAGCGAAAAATCATAGGGAAGCCCCAAGCAGGTGTCCAGAGCGGACGCCAGAGCCCCCTGAAAGTCGGCCGTCGCGGGGTGCCGAGCCGCTGCCTTCAACCGATACGCTTCGAAGCGGCCGCCCCTTCCCCGCATGATCCACAACGCGAGGGGCGTGCGCCGGACATGGCCGATGGCCTCGACAACCTGCCAGCGCCACCCCGGTGGGCACGACCACCCCGCAAGGGGACCATCGCGATCGGGTGACCCCTTCGATCGCATCGGCGAGTTCCCCGTGGGGGAGCGAAATTCGAGAGAGCGGGTCATTGTCGTTCGAAAGGATGACAAATTCGATTTCGGCAGCGCGGGTCGGGGGGCAGGAGGTTTTAGACAGATTCGTAGCAAACGCGATGAAGAAACGACTCGGCGCACTTCCGGTGGGTATTGATCTTGTCGCCCATGCGGTCGAGCTGCTTGGCCATCATGGCGAGGCGGTGCTGGCGGCGAAAGAAGGTTTCGTGAGTCTTGATGAAGGTCCAGAAAAGCCCGTCCCAGGTCTGGCACCAGTCACCTTGGGGATAGTCGCTCATCTTGCGAACGTAGTTGCTGCCGCTGACGTAGGGTTTGGTGGTGAAGAGTCCACCGCTGGCGAACTGGCTCATCCCGTAGACGTTCGGAACCATGACCCAGTCGTAGGCGTCGATGAAAAGCTCCATGAACCACCGGTAGACACGCGTCGGGTGGAACCCGCAGATCATCATGAAACTGCCGAGGAGCATGAGGCGCTCGATGTGGTGGCAGTAGGCGTGATCGAGAACCCTTCGTATGGTCGTGTCGATGGGGGCGATGCCGGTGGCCGCCCGGTAGAACGCCTCGGGGATCGGGCGATCCTCGAAGCCCCAGAAGTTGGCGGTGCGCTCCTCCACCCCGTGCCGGTCGTACATCGCCCGCATGAACTCGCGCCAGCCGATGATTTGGCGGACGAAACCTTCGAGCGAGTTCAGAGGGACCTCGTTGACCCGGGCGTGGGCGAGGGCTGCCTCGATCACGCCCGCCGGGGTGAGTAGCCCGCAATTGAGCATGGGGGTGAGGACGCTGTGGAAAAGGACGCGCTCGTTCGCGGAAACCGCATCTTCGTAGGGGCCGAACCCCGCGAGGCGCACGTCGAGAAAACGTTCGAGCCACCGCCCTGCTGAATCGTGGCTGACGGGGTAGGCGAAGCCCTCGACGTCGCCTGGATTTTCCCCGAAGTTCGCGCGCACGTAACGCTGGGCCTCGACGACGTAGCCGGTGCGATTGGCCGCGGGATCGGGAGGCACGGCGAGCCCCTTTTTCGGCATCGGCTTGCGGTTATCGCCGTCGAAGCTCCAGCGGCCGCCGAGGGGTTTCCCTTCTTGGTCAAGGAGGATTCCCATCCGCACCCGCTGCGCCTCGTAGAACGCGGCCATGGAGGGACGCTTCCGCGAGCGGAAATGTTCAATCATCCAATCGCCCGGCGTCAAAAACATCGGCGTGTCGTAGCGGTGGAGCGTGATATTGCGCGCGGCCGCGAACCGATCGAGC
Organism: uncultured Verrucomicrobiales bacterium; assembly: GCA_964556355.1. Taxonomy (GTDB): domain Bacteria; phylum Verrucomicrobiota; class Verrucomicrobiia; order Verrucomicrobiales; family DEV007; genus CAZKYJ01. The sequence continues at coordinate 2,853 of CAZKYJ010000201.1, forward strand.
CGCTTCTCCAGCAGGAAGTCGGTGGTCTCGCAGAGGTGGAAGGAAGCGAAGCCGCTCCGCTGGAGACCGCCCAGGTGGGTGGCGACCGTCTTGCCGGGAAGATGGTCGCGGTAGACGACATGGTGGCCGCGCCGCTTGAGTTCCGCCGCATAGGTTTTCATCGCGGCGCGCAGGAGGACGAGCTTCTTCTGGTGGAAGGCGGCCGGCACGTGCGGGTCACCCCCGAAAACGAGCCCGTCTTCAATGAACACGGCCGCCCTCCCCCGCCCCAGCGCCGGATGCGGGTCGAAGAGCTGGTGGGGGAAAATGAGGGTGGCCTCGGACATCAGCGGGAAATACGCCCCCCACCGGGTGCGGGACCGGAACACGGCGGCGCGATCTCGCACCTCGTCCAAGAACTCAGGCGCTATCCGCCCGATCCCCGGTAGGCGCGCAACGACGCTTCGGTGCGGACGAAGATCACCTCGCCGTCGATGGCGGGGGTCACGGCGACGGGAGCTGCCAAATCGAACTGGTGGACGGGCTCGAAGGTATCTCCGCAACGAATGACGGTGAGCTCGCCGAGGGCGGAAATCAGGTAGAGGTGCCCCGCCGCAACCACCGGTGAGGCGCTGTAGTGTCCCCGGGCGGCCAGCCGCTCGCGATAGAGCACCGCCCCATCGCCGGCGTCGACAGCGGTGAGGAGCCCGCCATTGCCGATCATGTAAATTCGCCCGCCAAAGAAGATCGGTGAGGGGATCTCGGGCACCGAGCGGTTGAGTTCCCAGGCGAGATGCTCGCCCTGCACCTCGCCGCGCGCGCCCGGACGAATCGCGACGAGTTTTGGTTTTCCACGGGAGAACGAGATCCCGTCGACAAACTCGTCGCGGGTCCAAGAGCCATCCTTGTCCTTGTCGATCCAGCCCATCATACCGTCGAGCCGCGCGGTGCGGCGCCCGGGATCGCTGGGGAGCGGGATGCCGAAGCCGGGATGGCCGAGGGGGAGCTCCGGGCGCAGCGGAAAAGTGAAGTGCCCGGTCATCTCCGAACGCTGGAGCCGCTCATCGCCATCCGCATCGAAACGCATGACCGCTGCCCAGAACGGCTCGGGATCGGGTTGTTCGTCCGGGACGCCTCCCAGCATGGCCGCTGAGAGATAGACCCGTCCGTCTCCGACGACCGGGCGCGCGATCGTCTCGCGGGAGAACCCGCCGGTGAACCAGAGCTCTTCCCCGGAAGCAAGGTCGTAGCCCGCGCCACGGCTGCTGCCCAGCACCACGATCTCTTCCCCTTCCCCGTGGCGCCAGATCGTCGGCGTGGACCAACCGCTGCGGTTGAAGGGGCGCGGGGTCTCCCAAACGACGTCCCCCGTCGCGGCGTCGAGCGCGAGGAGCCGCGACCGGGAGAGCTTGCTACCCGCCAGGTCACGGTCATCATCGAGGATGACGTAGACGCGACCGCGGTCGAGGATGGGTGACGTCGATGCCCCGTAGAGACTCTTCGGCACGGGCAGTTCTAATCGCCACTGTTCGGCGCCTTCGTGGTCGTAGGCCAAGACGCCGTAGGATCCGAAGTAGACGATGATCCGGAGGTCGTCCGCCGCGGCGGTCGAGGCGGCGGGACTGCTCGTTTCGTGGACCTTGGCCAAAGGGACATCGGGTGCCTCCCGCTTCCAGAGCAGCACCCCCGAACGTTTATCGAGGGCCAGCGTGACGAGCCGACCGGCATCGAGACCGGTTAGTACGACGGCGTCGCCTGCGACAACCGGTGAGGAGAGGCCCGGGGGCACGTCCGATTCCCACGCAAGATGGGAGGCATCGGGCGCGACGGGCGGGTGGCCATCGCCGGCGATGCCCGACCCATTGGCCCCGCGGAACTGGTTCCACTGGGCCGAGGCGTCGGGGAGAGCGAGGGCGGTTCCAACGATCGCTAGGGTAGTGCAGAAGGGCGGTCTCACGACCCCAAGCTACGTCACTGCCTAAGCGAACGCCACTTTCGCGTGCCCACCGGCATCGACGCCGCCAAGGGAAATCGGGAGCGCCGCGCCCTTCCGCCTGTCCTGCTGGGGGGGCGATGTGGCCTCCTGGGCGACCACGGGCGCCGCAGGCGGGAACCCGGCTACCGGACGAGCCGGAAAAACCGCGCCGGCAGCGACATCCGCTCGGCGAACGGGGGAGCCGGCGCCGGATCGAAGGCGGTCCACGGCTCGCCCGTGAGGTCGGAGAACTCCAGCTGCCCATCGCCCGGCCAGTCGAGGACGATGTTCCCGTTGATCGAGATGGGCGGGAACAATGCGCTGGTGTCGCCGCCTGCGGCACCGGCCGTGAGGGTGAGAGCCCCGAGGTAGGTGAAATGATTGCTATTCGTATTGTTCGGCGACGGGGAGATTTCGACGAGGATATTCCCGGACGCGTCGGGGAAGATGCTCTCGGCCGTGGTTTCGCCATCGACATTGTTCGCGGGGTTGAGGACGGCGGTGGTGACCTCGGCACCGGTGATGGTATAGGTCGTTTCCCGGTTGTCACCGGCCGATAACCGGGAGGCATAAAAGACGAGCGTGTGGGGCGCTCGCGGCGAGAGGTTGGAAATGCGAAAAGCCGGGAAGAAATTGGCGCCCGACCCAAAATTCTCCGTGTTGCCGAAAAGCGAGTCGCGGGAGGCCGAAGCCGGATAGTTGGCGGCGGCGGTCGTGCCCGACGAGTTGGCGCCGTTAAACCGGCGGACCATCTCCAGGCGGACGTTCGACGTGCCGCCATCGGCCGGGACGAGGGGATCGATCGTCGCCCCGTTGACCGTGCCGACCGAACCGTTGACGTTGTTCCAGCGGTTGACCGGATCATCGGCCACCCCCGTGGAACTGCTGGAAGCCCCGAAATCCATCAGGAATCGCTGGCCGACCCCGTGGATGGAGCGCCCGAGAACGACCGTGTTCACCGCCACCGGATTCCCGCTCCGGTCGGTGATTCCGGTGCCGAGACCAACGGCGTAGTTGCCGGTGATCGGCTCCGCCAGCACGAGGGTCACCGTCGTGCCGTCCGGTGATAACGAGACGGACTCGACGGGGATGTGCCGCCCGCGAGACACCACGGAGAACTCCGCAGGACCGGGGCCGCTCAGGGGAGCGATCGCCTCGCTGAACCCGATGGTGATGGTGCCGGCATCCGGCGCGGCCGTGCCCCCCACCTCGGGCGGCGCCGAGTCGGTCTCTACGGTGAGGACGGCGGGATCACTCGTGGCCGAGGACACGGCGTTGGTCACGGTGACGGTGAAGCTCGCGCCGTCGAGCGAGGAGTCGGCGTCGGGGATGGTGTAGCTCAACTCGGTGGCTCCGGGGATGTCTTCCCCGTCCCGGCACCACTGGACGGTGTAGGGGCGGGCACCCAAGACGGCCGCGGTGAAAGTGGCCGGCTGGTGCTCCGCCACCGTTAGTGAAGACGGGTGTCGGGCGAAGACGATCTCGGCGTCCGGATTGACGACATCCCAAGCGACCTGCTCCAAGAACGTGGGATCTTCCGTGAGCGGAAGGTTGAGCGACGCGAACGCGGGCTCGGCATGGAGACCTTCGGGGCTCTGGCCGTAAACGACGCTGTAGAAGACGGCGGCGGCGAGGAAGTAACCGTTGTTGTTGCCGTGGTAGTTGTCGTTCCCGTGAAGGTCGGTGAAGCCGGGATCCGACTCGGCCAGCAGCCCCCCGGCCCGCTCCCAAGCATCACCCACGGGCCCCACCCGAACCGGTGGGTTGCCGGGGTGGTCAGCGTTGAGCGAGTCGGCCAGCGCGTAGTAGTTCGCGCGCAGCTCCGACTGCATTTCGGCGGTCGATTCGAACGAACTCGGGGTCGAGGTTCCCGTGATGAGCGCGTGGTTGGCCGCCCGGGACCAGGTCTCGAAAAGGATGATCTGCGTGTTTGGATTGTTCGCCAAAACCTGGTCGTAGAGCAGTTCCCCGTAGGTGAAATGATCCTCGACACTCCCGATATGCGTCGGCTCGGTGGAGAAGTTTTGCAGGATTACATGGGTCCACTGGCGGGACGTGATGGCCGCCTGGGAATCCGGATCGGTGGCATGGAATTCGTAGTCTCGGCCGCCAACCGCCCGGATGACGGTGGTGGGATCGTCGTGCCCCCCGGCTTGGGCAAGCCGGTCGAAAATCTCCGACACGGGGGCACTGGAACCGATGGTGAAGCTATTGCCGATGAAAAGCACCTCGTTCTCCCCACGGAGGGGTGAAACGAAAGCGATCAGTAGGAGAAGAATCCTGCGAAGTCGGGGGGTCATCGCACTAAGCGTGTCGGGGCACCCGAATGTACCACCAAAAATCGAAAGGCTAAGAACGATTGCGAAGGCGCGGGGAAACCTCCTATGATAGCTACCCCTCCCCACCGCTACCCCCAATGGACGAACTCACCGAGCACGATCTCGTGAAAGCGGCCCGCACGGGCGACCTCGCCGCGTTCGGTACGCTGGTGAGGGCGCACGAGGCCAATGTCAGGGCGTTTTTTCGCGTCCGGGTGTTCGACTGGGCGATGGCCGACGACCTCGCGCAGGACGTGTTCGTGACCGCGTTCAAACGCATGGCCACCTTCCGCGGGGATTCCCGCTTCGGCGCATGGCTCCGGGGGATCGCGACCAACCACCTGCGCAACTACATCCGGCAGCGGCGGGACGAGCCCGCGGGCGGCGGCGAGGAACTCCAGGCGCTCTTCACCGAGCATGTCGACCTCCAGCCGGGAGAGCACGGCGGCTCGGCCGAGGAGGGCGCGCTGCTGGCAGCGCTGGAAGACTGCCTGAGCAAGCTCG
>CAZKYJ010000202.1:0-7624 GCA_964556355.1 uncultured Verrucomicrobiales bacterium
ATCACACTGGCCGGCATGGGGATGTCGGGCGGGATATGCTCGGCGGCGAAGAACCGGAGGATGAGCGGCGCGGTGACGAGCGCCAGCAGGGTCATGAGACCGGTCAGCGCCACCGAGAGGGCGGCGTTCCCTCGGCCGAGATGGGTGTAGATGTTGGACATCGACCCACCGGGCATCGCGGCGAGCATGAAGAACCCGACCATGATCTCCGGCGGGAGAGCGAGGAGGTAGACCATCGCCGCCGTGATGACCGGGATGCCGACGAGCTGGTAGAGCACCCCCACCACCATGGGCTTCGGCTCCAGCACGATCTCGACAAAGTCGCGGAGACGCGTCACGAGCCCCATGCCGATCATGGCGAGAACCAGCTGGATCGAGGCCACACCGTGGTGGTAGTCGGGGTAGTGCTCGAAGAGATCTCGGATCATGCGGGCCGGCGTGTGCCCTTGACACCGCCGACGAAAGCGATTGGCTTGTCGTCTTGAAAAGTGACCGGGGCTACCCACACTAACGCCTACCGATCTGATGTGGATTCTTTCGACGCTCCGAGATAAACGGGTCATCCAGGCCCGCGCGCGCTGGACCCGCCAGCAGGTGCTCGACTACCAGGAGAGGATGTTCCGCGAAATGCTGCGGCACGTCTGGGACAGCTCTCCGTTCTACCGGGACTATTACGCGAACCACGGTATCGGGGAGACTGATCTCGCGGAGATCGCGCTGCGCGATATCCCGATCGTCAGCAAGGAACTGCTGATGGAGAACTTCGACCGCATCTCGCGCGATCCCGCCCTGCGGCGTGATCGCCTCGAGGCATGGATCCACTCGGGAAGCGACGAGCTGGTCTACGACAAGCGATTCGTCGTCATCCACACCTCGGGGACGTCCGGAACCTTCGGGCTTTTCGTCTACGACAAGAAGGCGTGGACGCGCATGCGCGGGGTGACCACCCGGTCCGGACACATCCGGGTCAACCCCTTCCGGCGCGCCAAGCTCGCCTGGTACGGAGCCATCCACGGGCGCTTCGCCGGGGTGACGGCCTGCCGCACCCTCCCCCGGATCGTGTGCAACCAGATGGCCTGCTCGGTGCTCGATCCACTGGCCAAAACGGTTGCGACACTCAACGCCTTCCAGCCCGAGTACCTCTTCGGCTACTCGGCCGCGATCCACGAGCTCGCCGAGGCAGCACTGGGGGGGACGCTCGCGATCCGCCCCCGCTTCGTCGGCACCAGCGGAGAAATCCTGACCGGCGAGGCGGCCGCCGCCATCGAGCGGGCCTGGGGCATCCGGCCGACGAACGCCTACGGCACGAGCGAGTCCCTCTGCCTCGGACTGCGCACCTCGACCGACGACGCCCTCAGCCTCATGGAGGACGAAACGATCATCGAGATGCTCGACGGTAGCGACCGGGAGGTGGCGCCGGGCAAAGTGGGGAGGGTTGTCATCACGTCACTCTACAACCGCGCGATCCCCATCGTGCGCTACGACATGCGCGACTACGTGACGCGGGGTCACCGCCAGGAACACGAAGCCTTCGACAAGATCCTGCGGGTCGAGGGCCGGGTCGAGGACGCCCTGCCCGTGACCCTCTCCGACGGCATGGTCGACAAGATCCACCCGGTGGTGCTGAGCGAGTTCTTCGTGCCCGGGATCCAACGGTTCCAGTTCATCGGCGAGTCCCCGGCAAAAATCGCCCTCCACTACCTCGCGGAATCCGACATCGATGCCTCGGTCAGGGAGGCCTTCGAGAGAATCCTCGCCATGAAAGGCGCCCTGGGCAGCACCGAACTGCACGTCGAACGCGTCGCCGGACTCGCTGCCGACCCGGCGACGGGCAAGCGGCGTCTCGTCCTGCTGAAGCGACGTATCCACCGCGATGCACGGCGTCCTCTTCACGCTTGACGCGCCGACGGTTCCGGCGTCACATCCGGGGCGGCGGCCGCCGCCCGCGCGCCCTCTGAAGCTTCCCTGATCGCCCCGCGATGACTGACCAAGACTCCCATCCAGCCCCCAGCACCGAGCCGGTATTCACGGCCAGCGGACTCAAAAAAGACTATGACGACGGCCGCGTCCCCGCCCTGCGGGGGATCGATTTCACCATCTCCGACGGCGAGTTCGTCTCGATCATCGGACAGAGCGGCTGCGGGAAATCCACGCTGCTCAACATGCTCGGCGCCCTCGATCGCCCGACCAGCGGTAGCCTCCTTTTCAAAGGCCAGCCGATCCTCGAGCTGGCCGATCCCTCCGACTACCGCGCGCGGGACATCGGGTTCATCTTCCAAGGCTTCCACCTCCTCCCCACCTTCACCGTGGAGGAAAACGTGCAGATTCCCATGTTCGGACAGCAGTGGTCGCGCTCCGAACGCAAGGCACGGGCGGCGGAGCTGATCGAGGCCGTCGGCCTCTCCCACCGCCTGAGACACCTCCCCTCCAAGCTTTCCGGCGGCGAGCGCCAGCGCGCCGCTATCGCCCGCAGCCTGATCAACGAGCCGCGCGCCCTCCTGGCCGACGAGCCGACCGGGAACCTCGACAGCAAGAATGCCGTGCAGGTCATGGAGCTCCTCTGTCGACTCCAGGAGGAACGGAAGACCACCATGATCCTTGTCACCCACGACCTCGGGGTGGCCCGCAATGCGGCGCGCGTCATCCGGATGAAGGACGGACAGATCATTTCCGACGGGAGCGCCGCCGAAAGTATCGATAACCAGCCCGCATGAACTTTTTCACCATCGTCATCCGCGGCCTCCTCCGCCGCCCCGTCCGCACCTTCCTCACCCTCTTCGGGATCTCTATCGGCATCGCCGCGGTGGTCGCGCTCGTCGGTATGGCCAATGGCTACCAGAAAAGCGTCGTCACGCAGCTCGAGGTCATCGGCGTCGATGTCATCGTCAGCAACATGGAGGGCGGCATCACGCCGAAGCCGTTCGAAGAGGGGTTGAAGGGACAGATCGACGCACTCCCCAACACCGAGGAGGTCACCACGGTGCTCATGCAGATGCTCAGCGTGGAAACCGCCCAGTTCATCATGGTTTCGGGTCGGGAGTGGGGCGGCTTCACCTGGGACAAGCTAGAGGTCGTCGAGGGGCGCATGCCCCGCGATGAGGAAGAGCGCGCCGTCGTCCTCGGCACGCTGGCCGCCGACGTCCTGGGTAAGGAGGTCGGCGACATGCTGCAGATCGAGATCGACGACTTCGAAGTCGTCGGCATCGTCGATGGAAAATCGGTCGTCGAGAACGGTGCCATCCTCATGGCCCTGCCCCGCTTCCAGGAGGTTCTCGGCTACGAGGGGCTGGTCAATTTCATCGATATCAAGGTTCCGTCCGACGCCTCCGATGCCGATGTCGACGCCCTCTGCGAGGAGATCGGAAGGATCTTCCCCAAAGGCCGTGCCAACCGGATCGGCGAGGTCGTCGAGACCAGCCAGGCGTTCCGCGTCGCCCGGGCCATGAGCTGGAGCACGTCGGCTCTGGCCATCATCGTCGGCGTCCTCGGCGTCATGAACACCATGTTGATGACCGTTTTCGAACGCACCCACGAGATCGGCATCCTCCTCGCGCTCGGCTGGAAGCGCCGGATGATCGTCCTCCTCGTGATCTACGAATCCGCCATCCTCGGTTTCCTGGGCGGTGCTGTCGGGGTCGCGCTCGGCGCGTTTACCCTCGCCGTCCTCAAGACCACCCCGGCCATCCACGGCCTGCTCGAGCCCGATTTCGGCTGGGAGCTGGTGGTTCAGGCGACCCTCATCGCCGTCATCGTCGGCATCGTCAGCGGGCTCTACCCGGCCTGGCGCAGCTCGCGCCTGACGCCCAGCGTCGCCCTGCAAAGCTAGCGGCCGACCGCCCCGGCGATGGGGATGGGGATGACGCTCTCGGTGTGCCTTGTCCCACCGGTGACATCGAGCCGTCGCGCCGTTGGGCGACGGTCGCCAAGTGCTGGCGACGACCGGTTCACTTTCTCGCGAAGACCTCGACGTCGTAGATATTGCCCGAACCGGCGGAGGCCAGCGGGACGAACCCTCCGGTGGCCGCGAGCTGGTGGAGATCTTCACGGTTCCGGTAACGCAGGCGTTTCCCGAAGATCTCCAAGATACGCGCGCCCATCTCGACGCGGTAGGTGTTTGCGATGAGCGTACCTCCATCGACGACCATCCCGGCGACCCGGGTGAGCAGCCTCTCGGCGTGGAAAGCGGGTTCCTCGGGCTCCGGCTCGCCGCGGTGCCCTTCCGTCGTCGCGCAGGTCCAGCCGTGGAAATACTCGAGGATTCCCACCAGCGTCACGACGTGGTAGCGGGGCGCAGCACCCTCCGGTTCCGCCAAGAGATCCTCAACGCCCGCCGAGATGCCGGGGCCGCCGCCATCCTTGCGAACGTGGTCGCGCACGGCGGGGATCTTGTCCAGGAGCCTGAATGCTTTCGCGACGTTGGCCGGATCGCGGTCCGTCACGACAGCCGAGATCATCTGGGGGTCGTAGCCCTCGCCCAGCAGCCGGTTGAAGACGAGGATGAGGCTTAGCCCGGTGCCGGCGGCGGCCGCCTTGATCCGCACGGGATCGCCCGCGTCGAGGACTTGCTTCGCCGCCGCGAGGCACGCGCGGGTTTCCCAGATGAACCGGAGCTGGACGTCCTTGCCCTGCACCGAGTCGAGCAGGAGGCGATCCCATCGCGTCGCCCTCCGGCTGATCTCGGGCACCAGCATCATGTAAGGTGCGTTCATCGGGTCGCCGCCCTCGACGAACGAGGCGGTCGTCGCCCCGGATGGCTCGAGCAAGGTCGTGGCGTAGGGGTGTCCCGACCGTTCGAGCACTCGGTTCCGGTAGACCTCGTAGGTCGTTCCGTCATCCCCTTCGCGGGTCTCCGTCCCGGTGGTGCGGCGGAGGTAGTTGAAGACGAAACCGGCCAGGCGCCGCCGCAACTTGCTCGACGGAGCCGGTGCGGGGGCGTCGAAAACCCGTGCGCTGAGGCTCGCCAAAAGCGCTGGGCCAAGAGCGTCATCCCCCTCGCCGTAGAGCACGTTCGCCGCCTCCATCGGGTTGAGGTTCGCCTCCTCCAAGAGGGACGCGCCAGGGGTCGCAGTGGGGTCGGTCATGGCTGGTTACGGAGGTGCCTGAGCAAGATCCGGTTCACCTCGGCCATGCCCAACGGATGGCGGATGCTCCAGTGGTTGCTCGGGATGATGACCTCGCTCACGGCCCCGTCCATGTGGCTACTCCAGTAGGGCACGATGCCGTCGCTGCTCACGGGCTCGGTGCGGTCGAGGTTGCCCCCTTTCCCCCGATCGCCGATGATGGTGTGGAAAGGGATTCCCTCCTTGGTCGGAAGGGCATTGACCGTCTTGAGGAACAGGTTGTCCGGATCCAGCACTTCGATGCTGTTCGGCAGGCGGACGCTCCCGGCTTCCCGCAAGCCCGGACGCATGCTCGAGGTCGCCTCCCGGTTGAGCCGCGCGTCGGCGATGGGGTCTCCGATCAGCCGCGCGCCGAGGCGCCCGAGGAAGGACGTGGCGTCGTCGCTTCCCCGGTGTGAGGGCGAGGCGAAAATGACCCGCGCGATGTCGTCCGGCACGTCGAAGATCAGGGCCTTCTCGAGCAGCGCGCGCGTCTCGGGGCTGACGGCCAGCTGGTCTGGCGGGCTGGCGTAATAGGTGTTCCACAGGTCCATCCCGACCTCGGTGATGAGGAGCCGGCTGATCATGCCCCCCATGCTGTGGCCGATGAGGACGAGGTCCTTGTGTCCCGGATAACGCTCCTCGAACTGGTCGAGCTGGGACCGCAAGATCGACGCCGCCATCGGGTAGGGCAGCCCGGATGGGTAGACGAAAAACCAGAACTGGAAGTTCTCGCGGATCTGCTCGTCGCCCCGGAGGTACTGGATGAGCGGCATCCAGGTGGCCGAAGAATCCCCGAGCCCGTGGATACAAACGACAGGGATCTTGTCGGGATCGTACTGCTGGAGGCGGGCCAGCCTCGCCTCCTCGATATGGTTCCCCGGAGCGAACATCCCGGCCAGCTCGCTCCGCCGCGGGCTCAGCTCGGCCATCGCCAGGGCCAGCGGAGCTTGGAAATCGGCCGCCAGCGGGTACTCGCGCGCGTCGAGCGTGACGCTTTCCACCCCGAGCGGGTCCAGCAGCACCATCTCGCAGCGTCCCGCCCCACCGAATTTCAGGACGGCCGTCAGCCCGTAGAAAACTTGCTTGCCCTGGGCAAACTGGTCGAACTTCGTGAAGTCGAGGTCTTTTCCCGCGACGACGACCGGCGCGCCAAGCCCCTGCTTGACCGTGCGTCCGCCGACCAGCTTGCCTTTAAAATTGAACCGGTCCGCCGGTTCGATCCTGAAGTGCGAAGGGTGGTATTCGGGGCGGGGATCGGGCGGCTCCAAGGTGAGGCGCCACGGCGCTTCGGCCGACGATGGCGCGGACACCGGCGCATCCCACGGGGTCAGGGAGGCGTCGCCGATGATCCCGACAATCCGGCCGACGGCAAAGTTGTAGTCCGCCTGCGCCAGCGCATCAATGGGGTTCGACGCGAGCCGCACGCGCGCATCCTGGGCGGCATCGATGTAGTCACCGAGACGAACCAGCGGCTGGTCGGCGAATGGTTTCTGAGATGCCGCTAGCGCCTGCTGCGCGGCCGTCACCGCGACTTCGGTCGGCTTTTTGCTCGCGACCGTCGAATAGGTCGAACAGCCTGCGAGCAGCGCGGTCGCCGCAACGAAAGAGAGGAGATGGGACAGTGAGGCGTTGATGGGGTCAAACCTATCGACGGGCCGACGATTGGTCAAGACGCGCTCAAAACGGGATATCGTCGCTCTCATCACCGTACCCCGGAGGCGGCTCGTCCAGGTCGGCCGGAGCGTCGCTCGCGTCGGCCGCGCCCTTTTTGGCGCCGCCGCCGGCGATCTTCCATGCCTGAAGATTCACGTAGTAGCGCCCGTTGTACTCGTTGCCGCGGATGTCGAAATTCACGGTGACGGTGTCGCCCACGCTCACCTTGTCGAGCAGAGAGGTCTTGTCTTTGATCGTCTCGAACTTGACCATCTGCGGGTATTTGCCGTCCTCCACTTCAACGACGAACTCCCGCTTGGTGAACCCGCTCTTAAACTCCTGGACATCGTCGATTACTTTGACCGTCCCCTCCAGCTGAAAATCCTTAGCCATATGCCCACTCTTTAGAGCGTCCCCCGTCCTCCGCAACGACAATTTGCAGCCGGTGCCGCAAGCGTAGCGCCCGCCGTCGCCGGAGGTCACGATGCGCCGTCCGCCATCCACGGCAGTCGCCCACGCGATCCGTCGGGAAGGGGGCAGAGCTACCCGCCGGCCTTCCCCGCGACGGCTGGGAACGAACATTTCCCAACCACCGGGTCCGGCGCGGGCCGCCCGTCGCCACCGCGCCCCGCCCACCAGCCACCCGCGTGTCCGGGGATATCGCCGTGGGGGGGCCGGACGGACCGATGACAGGCCCTACCTGACGATCACGGCGAGCCAGTCGTCCTTCGCATCCGGGGCCATGAGCTCGATCGTCTCCCCTCCCGAGACCTTCCCGCCTTCCTGCAGGTCTCCTCCATTCCTCGGATCGAACCACGATACGGTAAACTCGCCACCCGCCCCCCGGAGGTCGAGCGTGCGGCTGCCGC
>CAZKYJ010000203.1:0-7601 GCA_964556355.1 uncultured Verrucomicrobiales bacterium
TCTGCTCTCGGTAGCCTTACTCGGTGGCGTTCTTGTGCTTTTGGCCTACATGAAGCTCACCGCCGAGCAGTCCAAGAGCAACCGCCCCCCCATCCTCAGCCGGCTGGAGGATGACCTCGAGGCCGTCGAGCGCAGCGGCGAGGCCGTCCACCTCCGCGAACTCCGCGGGAAAGTGCTGCTCGTCGGGCACGTCTATACGGACTGCCCCCGTGGGTGCGCCGGGCTCGCCGAAGTGATGCGCGGCTATCAGGAAACGTACGGGGACGATCCGAACTTCCACCTCGTGAGCTTCTCCGTGGCTCCCCAGAACGACCCTCCGGAAAAGCTCCGTGCCTTCACGGAACGGCAGAAGATCGCGGGCGATAACTGGTGGTTCCTGACGGGCGACCAGGAGCGGTTGCACAAGTACCTCACGGGGGGCTTCGGGTTCGCGCCCACGCGGGCGATCCCCGAGGACGAGCGCCTCAACGAGGCCGACCTCTGGGCGCACGACATGCGGCTCGCCCTGGTGGACCACGAGGGGCACATCCGGGGCTACTACGAGGTTCTCGGACCTCATGGGGAGATCCTCATGGAAAAGCTCGAACGGGACCTCAGGTACCTCCTCGAAGAGGCTAGCCGTGCGGAAAAACAGCCATGACCCTATCTGACCTCCCAGCCATCAACGCCGCCTTCAACGGGGCATCGACCGTATTTCTCATCGTGGCCTACGTCTTCGTGCGGAGGAAGATGTACCGCGCCCACGGCACCACCATGGTCCTGGCGCTCCTCAGTTCGGCCGCATTTCTCGCCGGCTATCTCACCTACCATTTCGGCGTCGACGCCGTGAAGAAATTCCCCGACGGCTACGGGTGGATCCGCTATGCCTATTACGCGATGCTTTTCACCCATGTCGTGCTCGCCATCGTCAACCTGCCGATGATCATTATGACGGTGATCCCGGCGGCCCGGCGGCGCTTCGAAAAGCACAAGCGCATCGCGCGCTGGACGTTCCCGATCTGGCTCTACGTGTCGGTGACCGGGGTGCTGGTCTACTTCTCGCTCTACCAGTGGTTCCCGCAGCCGTGAGGGGTCGCTACGCCGCGACCGTTTCGATCTCCGGGCGGGCGAGGTAGGCGGCGGCGATGTCCTCGAGTTCGACGAGGGAGCCGACGGTCGAGAACTGCTTGCGCAAGTTCTTGCCCCCGGGGAGCCCGCGGGAATAGGCCATCAGGCGCGAGCGCATGGCCTGCATGGTGTGGCGTTCATCGCCGTAGCGGCCCGAGACGAGCGCCATGGCACAGTGGTGGCGGATGAGCTCCCAGCGCGTCTCCATGGTCGCGGGTGGGAGGTGGGTGCCGGTGGCGAGATAGTGTTTCGCCTCTTGGAAGACCCAGGGGTTTTGCATGGCGGCGCGGCCGATCATCACCCCGGCGACGCTGGTCTCCGCGCGGCGCTTCTCCACGTCGGCTCCGGTCGCGACGTCGCCGTTGCCGATGACGGGAACCCCGACGGTGTCCGCGCACTCGGCGATGACGTTCCAGTCGGCTTCTCCGGTGTAGCCCTGGCTCCGGGTGCGCCCGTGGATGGCGATGGCTTGCGCCCCGGCGTCTTCGAGCAGGCGGCACACGTGGGGCGCATTGATGCTGCTCTGATCCCATCCGATACGGATCTTCGCGGTCAGCGGCACCGGTGCGATGGCCGCCGCGACCTTTCGCGCCGTGGCGGCGAGGAGCGGGCAATCTTTGAGCAGGGACGATCCGCCGTTGCGGGACACGACCTTGTTCACCGGGCACCCGAAGTTGATGTCGATGAAATCCGGTTGTTTCCAGTCGATGATCTTCTTCGCGGCTTCGCCCATCCGGTCCCCGTCCGCGCCGAAGAGCTGGACGCCGACCGGGCGCTGCCCCTCGTCGAACTCGGTGTACTTCCGGGTGCGCTGGTCGGCTTGCATGATGCCCTCTGCCGAAACGAACTCGGTGACCATGACGTCTGCGCCCAAACCCTTGCAGATCGTGCGGAAGACCTGGTCGGTCACGCCGGCCATCGGGGCGAGGTAGAGCGGGAATGGCGCGGGGCCATCGTTGTGGAACCAGGGGAGCATGTTCGGGCGGAACCGATAGGATAAACCGGAACCGTCCCACGTTCAACCGCCCTCCGGCCAGTCGAAGAACGCGTCAGCGTGATGATGGCGGCGACCGCCTCAGGGTGGGGAAGATCGGGCCGACCCCTCTCCTACGCGTAGAAATCCGTCGGATCGGACTCCGGTTCGGGGCGCGCGGGGAGGGCGCGCTGGAGGCGGTCGATGGCCTCGCGCTGGGAGAACCCGTCCGGCACTTTCGACTCGGCTCCGGCGGAGAACGCCTTCATGCGCGCGTACCACCGCATCTCGCGCATCGGTTCGTCCAAGGCTTCGGCAAGGGCGCTAGGGAGGTCGTAGGAATAGGCGTCGTAGCCACTCTGGAAGAGGGCGTTGTGGATACCGTTCGCGACATGGCGCCCGAAGTTCTGCACGAATGGGTGCTCGATCTCAGAAGAGGACTCCGGATTCTTGTAGAGGCTCTCACAGGCCGCGACCGAGGAGGAAAAGTAGCGCCGGCAGGCGGCGGGGCGGGCTGCGTAGACCGTACACTTCCCGCCTTCGAGAAGGACGCAGGGGATCGATGAGGCGTTGCGTTCGGCATCGGTCATGTCCCGGACGACGTCGCGGATCTCCGCCGCGGCGGAGCGGATCGCGGCGAGTTCTTCCTCCGTCCGATGGGCTTTCAGGTAGCGGGCGAGGAGGAAGACCTCGTGTGCCCGGACATCGATGCGCAGCGAGCAGCAGAACGAGCAGCCCGCCCGGCAGGCGACGGTAGCCTGCGCCATCTTGTTGGCCCCCATCAGAGAGGCATCGAGCCCCTCGAGCCCCCGGCCGGCTGCACGGAGCACTTCGTCAGCGGACCGTGCCTTTTCCAAGATGGCGACCATCGAGTTGAACGCGCTCTGGTAGGCGGCCTCGCTGAGCTGGCGGGTGGCGTCGGACATGGGCGGGATGATCGGATGGGCGCGCCCGCTTGGCAAGGGAGCTTCGCGGTGCTCCTCCGCCCGCCGCGCGACACCCAGGGAAAAAGGGGAGCTGCGGGAATCGGGAGTCGCCCCGGCGGGACTTCTGGTGCGCTCCGATGGCTCCGTTCACCTCCACTTCGGACGGGGATCTCGGCAGAAATCTCCCAAGAAAGGTCCATGCAAACCTATCCGCGATGGCGCCGTTCCCATAATATAGCAACCTCGGGGAATCTGTCGCGCGATAGATCGCTCAAGGGGGACTGGGGCGCGACGCATTTCCCAGCGAATCTGACCGAACTCCGTCGGGGTAAACCCACAGGGGATCGGTTCCATCGCTCACCCCCCCCAAAAAAAAGCCCATCATGCCCTACTCCCATCGCATTCTTGCCCTGGCGGCCATGCTCTTGTCGCTGCTGATCCCGCATGCCGTCGCGCAGGTTCCCATCGAAAACGACGTTCGCACACTTACCTCGATTAGTAACACGACGTTTATGCTCGCCGGGCGCGCGGAGCTGCGGATCACGGGATCGGGTGATCCGATTCCCGGCTGCGTGATCCACCTCAATTCGCCGGACGCGTGGTTTTTCCTCACCGAGATCGCGCCGTCCATCGTGGAATCCAGCTTCCTCAGCCGCGTGCGGGTCGACGGGGCGAGCGCGGTCTCCGGCGCGAACGTGCGGGTCGTCCAGTATGGGAACGGGGCGGTGGTGATCCCCCACGCGCCCGGGTTCGCCCCGATGACCGTCTATACGGGACGCGCGCTCACCGGCCGGTCGCAGTCCCTCCGCCAATATACGAAATACGGCTGGCGGGAACTTGGCAACTTCAACGACAACATCCGTTCTTTTACTCTCAAACGCGGCTACACGGCAACCATCGCGACGGAGCCCAACGGGACCGGGACGAGCCGGAACTACGTGGCTGCCGACGGGGATCTGGAAGTGGGCGGCCTGCCCGACGACCTGGATCTCGACGTGAGTTTCGTCCGCGTTTTCCCCTGGCGTTGGGTGAGCAAGAAGGGCACCTGTGACGTCGGTCCGGTGGCGCTGAACGCGGCGTGGAACTACAACTGGAACATCAGCTCGCGCTCCACGCTCGACTGGGAGTATGTCGGCATTCGGCAGCAGCGTTATTGGCCAGGGCTCGACCAGGACTGGGGCTACCGCGGAATCAACCACCTCTCGGGTTACAACGAACCGAACAACCCGGTGGAGGACGCCTACCAGACCCTCGGTGACGGTTCCCGCGACGTCGCGGTCGCCTCGTGGCCGGATCTCCTCGGCACCGGCCTGCGCGTGGGTACGCCCGCCGTGACCGACGGCGGCGTGTGGTGGCTGCAAGACTTCATGAACAAAATGAGCGCCGCCGGGCACCGGCTCGACTACGCACCTGTGCACTACTACCGCAGCTATTGGAACAAGAACGATCCGCAAGGCGCCGCCAACCAGCTCTACAATTTCCTGAAGACCGTTCACGATGTCACCGGCCTCCCCGTCTGGGTGACCGAGTTCAACAACGGCGCCAACTGGACTGACAACGCCCACGACCCCTCGCCCGAGCAGAACCGCGATGCCATCCAAGCCATGATCACCAGGATGGACGACACCTGGTGGATCGAGCGCTACTCGATCTACAGCCGTGTCGAGTGGTTCCGCCAGACCCACTACGACGACGGGAGCATCACGCCCATGGGCGCGATGTACCGCGACCACGAGTCGCCCATCGGCTACGTCCAGCAGGTTCCCGACCCCAATATTTCCTCGCGGGCACACTACACTTTTGACGGGAGCTTGCGCGACGCCCTGGGCAGGGGCAACGAGGGGATGGCGGTGGGCGCGCCGAACTTTGTCCCCGGCAGGATCGGCCAGGCCATCGACCTCGACGGCTCGAACGACTACGTGCAGCTTCCCGCCTCGCTCGGGGACAGCAACGACTTCACCTTCGCCGGTTGGATCAAGTGGGACGGCGGCGGCAACTGGCAGCGCATTTTCGACCTCGGCGCGGGCGGGACGGACAACTACGTGTTCCTCACCCCGAAGTCTGGCGGCAACCGTCTGGCCTTTACCATCCGTGACAGCGGCAGCGACCAGTCGGTGGATGGCCCCGCCCTGCCGGTCGGCGTCTGGCGGCACGTGGCCGTCACGATCGCGGACACCACTGCCACCCTCTACGTCAATGGCGCGGCCGTGGGGACCAATACATCCTTCACCCTCGATCCGGGCAAGCTCGGCACCCGCTTCAACTACCTCGGCAAAAGCCAGTACCCTGACCCGCTCTTCAACGGCCAACTCGACGACCTCCGCTTCCTCAGCTACCCGCTGTCGGCGGCGGAGATCGCGGCGCTCGCAGGGGCGTCCTCGGCACCGCAGTTCGGGGCGCCGCTCTACACCGAGAGTGCCGCTCCCCACCAGCCGTTCACCGCCCCCATGTCCGGGCGCGCCACGGGTGGCAGCGGCGCCCGCACGTTCCGCAAGATCGCCGGTCCCGCGTGGCTGGCGGTCGCCGCCGACGGCACCCTGACCGGCGTGCCCGCCAGCGGGGACGTCGGCATGAACCGCATTCTTATCGGTGTGACCGATGCCGTCGGCCAGACCGCCACCACCATGGTCGACGTCGGAGTGACCCCGTCGCCCGGGCTCGTCGCCCGCTACGCCTTCGATGGCAACACCGACACCAGCGTGGGCACCGCCCACGCCGCCGCGAGTGGCTCCCCCGGATACAGCACCGGTATCGGCGGAATCGCCATCAACCTCGATGGGACGGAAGATTTCCTCAGATTGCCTGCCGGAATCGCCAGCTTGGACGAGATCACTATCGCGTCCTGGTTCCGGAGCGATTCCAGCGCCTCCTGGCAGCGCATCTTCGATTTCGGCACGGACACGGATCAGTACATGTTTCTCTGCCCTCGCTCGAACGCTTCGACCATCCAGTTTTCCATCAAAAACGGTGGCGCCGCGCAGTTCCTCGAAGCGCCGGCACTCCCCACCGGCCAGTGGGTACACGTGGCCGTGACGCTGGGCAACAACGTCGGGAAGCTCTACGTCAACGGGGCGCTCGCTGACACGGGGTCGATCACGATCAAGCCGACCGATTTCCTCCATGGCAACAGCTTCATCGGCGATAGCCAGTGGCCGAACGATCCCTTCTACGACGGTCGTATCGACGAGTTCCAGATTTACAACCACGTCCTTGATGCCGTGGCCATCGCCGGGCTGGCCGACTCCGGTGCTCGCGCCCCGGTCTTCGCGGCCAGCCCCATCAGCAAGCCGGTCGCCAGCCCAAACCAGAGCTACGTGGACTCCATCGCCGGCAGCGCCACCGACCCGAACCCCGGCACCGAACCGACCTTCAGCAAGGTGGGGGGACCCCGCTGGCTCACCGTCGAGCCCGACGGGCGCATCTCGGGGGTTCCGACCGAGGCGGATGCCGGTAGCAACCGTTTCACCGTCCGCGCCACCGACCCGACCGGGCTGGCCTCCGAGGCGACGCTGGTCATCTTGGTGGCGTCGCCCCCGGATCTGCGAGCCCACTACCAGTTCGATGGGAACACCAGCGATTCCGCGGGCTCGTATCACGGCACCACCACGGGTGGTCCGGGCTACACGGACGCCACGTTCGACCGCGCCGTCACGCTGGACGGATCGGACGACTTCGTCACCCTGCCCGCGGGGATCGTCAACGGCCTCGCGGACATCACCCTCGCCGCGCGCGTCCGCTGGGACGGGGGAAGCTCATGGCAGCGGGTCTTCGATTTCGGTAACGGCACGGGCTCCTACCTCTTCCTCACTCCGAAGTCGCCCAGCGACAAAGTCCGTTTCGCCATCAAGAACGGGGGCTCCGAGCAGCCGCTCGAAGCCGACGCGCTCCCCGTCGGCGAGTGGACCCACGTGGCCGTGACACTGGTCGGCAACACCGGGACGCTCTACATCAATGGTGCCCAGGTCGACCGTCGCACCATCACCCTCAACCCGTCTAATGTCGCGCCCGCCGCCAACTACCTGGGCAAGAGCCAGTGGCCCGACCCGCTCTTCAACGGTGCCATCGATGACTTCCGTATCTACGACTACGGCCTCGACGCCGGCGAGGTCTCCGCCCTTGCTTCACCGGTCGCGCCCACCGTCGTCCCGCGCTCGGCCTACCTCGCCTGGGCCGAGGGGATTTCCTTTCCTGCGGGCAAAGGCGGCCCCGATCAGGATGCGGAGTTCGACGGCGTGGCCAACGTTTTCGAGTTCCTCATGGGCGGCGCCGCCCTAGCGGTCGATACCGGCGTCCTCCCGCCGGCAGTGATGCGCACTGCCACCGAGCTTGGTCTCCCCGGTGACAAGACCTACCTCACCCTCACCGCCCGCCTGCGCGCCGACCGCGAGGGTGTCACGGTCGTCGCCGAGGGCGGCGCCACCATGGGTGACCTTTCCGCCGCCAGTGCGCCCCAGCTCGGTGCCCCCGTCCCCGACGGCGATTTCGAGTTCATCACCTGGTACTATGCCATGCCCATGGAAGATTCCCCCGGCGGCACCGGATTCCTCCGCCTCCGTGCCGTGGTGGAATAGCGAGGGGCGCTGGGAGCAGCCGTC
>CAZKYJ010000204.1:0-7578 GCA_964556355.1 uncultured Verrucomicrobiales bacterium
CGTGGGCGAACTGCAGCGCCTCGCACACCGGCGGCACGATCCCGAGCGCCTGCTCTTGGGGGAGCCGACCGTCGCGCAGCAGGTCGCGGAGGTTCACGCCATCCACGAACTCCATCACCAGGTAGTAGAAGCCGCCGCTCTCGCCGAAATCGTGGATGGTCACAATATTGGGATGATTGAGCGACGCCAAGGTCTCCGCTTCGGTAGCAAATCGCCCCGCGAACTCGCGGTCGTCCTCGCGCCCTGGGGCGAGCACCTTGATGGCCACGGGGCGGTTCAGCGATTTTTGGTGCGCCTTGTAAACAATGCCCATCCCGCCCCGTCCGAGGCACTCGCCGATCTCGTATCCTGGGAAATGCGGCGCCAGCTCCGCGGCGCCAGGGGCGGCTTGGCCGGCGGGCGGGGCGGTGGCCGTGGCCACGGTATCCGGAGCGAGGTTCACGGCCATCACGCAGTGGGGGCAGAGCCCCTCCGGCACATCGGCGGCAAGCGGCATGTGGCAGTGGGGACAAGTAGGAATGCTCGAATGGTCCATGCCGTTTCCTTACCGGTCGCCGGGGAGGTGTTACGAGGAAAGTGCCTCCGCCAAGAACCGCATCTCCGCGTCGATGTCGTCCTGCCCCACCGCGTCCACCGTGCCGGCGACAGCGTCGCGGTAGATCTGGCGGAAGCGCTTGCGGAGCCGGTGGACGGCGACGCGAGCCGCCCCCTCCGAGCCGCCGAGGCCGGCGGCCACGGAGGCGTAGTCGATGCCCCCGTGCGCCGCCATGAGGCAGGGCCGGAGCACGGCGAAATCGCCCTCTTTGCCCGCCGCCGCGAACTCCTCGCGCAACGATGCGAGCGCCCGCTCCAGGAGGGCCAGCGCCCACTGGCGGTCGAAGGCGCGGTGCGCATCCGCGGCCGGCGCGGCGGCCAGGCGTTGCTCGGCCTCGTCCAGCGGCACGTGCGTGACCCCGCCCCCGCGGCGCCCGGCGCCCTCCCTCCGGTATTCCTTGGCCATGAAATGCTTCAGCGCCGAAATGAGAAAGGTGCGCAGCTTCCCTTTCGCGCGATCCGCATCGGCCAGCCAGCCTTTCTCCAGCAGCTGGCAAAAAAACGCTTGGGTGAGGTCTTCGGCGTCGTGGGGCGATCGCCCGCTACGCCGGACGAAGGCGTATAGAGGGAACCAGTAGACGCCGCAGATCGCCCCAAAGCGTCGGCACTCTCCTCCGCTCGCTCGACGAGCGACCAGCGGGTCGAGGGGAAGGTGCGGGCGCGGGAACTGTGGGTATCGGTCATCGGGGACTCGCCGGTTCCTTACCACCCGTGCCGGCGTTGTTACAGCGATTCTACCACTTGGCCGTGGCCGGTTTCGCCCCCGCGATCCCGACGGGCACGGAATAGAGCCCGGTGCGCGCGGTGATGTAGAGCGTGGAAAAGTCGTCGCAGCCGAAACAGACGTTGGCCGGGTGCTCGGGGACGGCGATGACGCCGAGCTTCTCGCCCGCCGGATCGAAGATGTGGATCCCTCCCGCCGAGGTGGTGTAGATGTTTCCCGACGAGTCGACGCACATCCCGTCGCAGCGGATGGCGATCTCGAAAACGGGAGCGGACAGGGTATTCTCCGCGCTGACGTCGAAGGCGCGAATGACGCCGTCCTTGCCGGTGTCCGCGATGTAGAGCCGATGCTCGTCCGGCGAAAACGCGATGCCGTTGGGCATGTCAAAGCCGCCGTAGACCATGGTGATCGTCCCGTCCGGGGCGAGGCGGTAGACGTTGCGTCCGTCGATCTCGGCCGGGCGACCTTTGAGGCCGTAGCTCGGGTCGGTGAACCAGATCGAGCCGTCGGAGTGCACCGCGAGATCGTTGGGCGAGTTGAACTTCTTGCCCTCCCAGTCCGACGCCAGCACCTCCGGGCTCCCGTCGGCGTTCCAGCGCACGACGTTGCGTCCGCCGTGCTGGCAGCTGACGAGGTTGCCCTCCAGGTCGAGGGCGTTGCCGTTGGAGGCCTCGACATCGCGCAGCTTGCCCACCCCCGCCTCGGGCAGCCACTGCATGTGCACGGCATTGGGGATGTCGCTGAAGACGAGCTTCTTCTCGGCTGGTAGCCAGACACAGCCCTCGGTGAACTTCATGTCGCCGCCGAGCTTCACCACCTCGCCGTCGAGGTCGGGCTCGCCCGCCGGAAGCGGGGCGACAATGAGGGATGCGATGGCGAGGGTAGCGACGAGAGCTGGTGGTGACATGGGGTAAGAGAACCACGGAACGCCCCAAAAACACCAAAGAAAATCTCGGTTCGATCCTAGTCGGCCAGCACGGCCGCGGCGCGTTCGGCACAGCGGACGAAGGCGATGGCGGCACCGGTGGCGAAGACGCAGCTACCGATGATCGCACAGCCGAGAAGCGTGACGCTGCCGGTGAGGATCCACAGTGCGAAGCCTCCCGCACCGGTGCCGATGGCGGCGGCGAGCAGGGCGAGCATGGCGAGCCAGGTCGCGGTGCCCAGGGCTTTGGCGCCGAGCGGCCGCAGCCGCTGGCCGAACTCTTTGAGGGTGGGCATGATCGGGGTGGATCCGGTTGCGGTGGTGGTGGTGGTATTCATGACGCCCCACCATTGGCCGCCCATGTGAAGCCCTGATGAAGCGCCCGTGAAAATACCGCGAATTGCTTTACCCCCGCGCCGGTTCCACTGCCGAATGCGAGGCGACTGCCGGCGACCGGTGCCAGATCCCGGCCGCGAGCAGGGCGAAGCCGGCGACGACGACGAGGAGGCCGAACGAAAGGAAGCGGAAGTCGCTCGCGACGAGGCTGAAGATGAGGGCTGCCCCGACGGCCCATGTCGCCCCTGGGAGCCACCCGGGAAGGCTGGCCCCCCCGGGCCGCGCAACCAGGGTGAGCCACGCGATCCCTATCGCCGACGCGAGGATCAGCCAACCGCGGCCGTGGGTGACTCCCGCGCCATTGGTTGAGTGACGATACTCGATACTGACCGGGCTCACCCGCCCGAAAGCCTGGGCGACCGGATTGGCCACGGCGTTCTGCATCCTCTCGACCTCCTGGCCGACATCGATGGTGAGCCAAGGTAACAGGAAGCCGATCAGCACGATGATCGCCCCGCTCAAAACGAGCTTCTCCCTCTTCGACCGGCGACGCCCCATGGGCGCCGTGCCGTCCGGCTCGACCGTCTCGCCCAGCGCCCGGAGGAGTTCCGCCGCCTCCTCAGAACCGATTTTTCCCGACTCTAACATCCGCAAAACCTGCTGCCGCTCTTCGCTCAGATCGGAACCGCTCGGGGGCGCTGGCGGCGGTGGCGGGGAAGCCTCCGCCCCCACGGAGATGAAAAACGGGTAGGCCAGCAACACCATGAGCCCGAGGACCAGCGACGTGGCGAACGAATAGTCGAAGACCATCCAGAGGCCGAGGGCGACGAGAGCGACGCAGATGAGATTGCCGGCCCGCAGCCAGGCCCGCAGCGAAACCGCCCCGGGGGTGCGCTCGGCTTCTGTCGTACTGTCACCCAGCCAGCGCCCGTAGAGCCAGAGCAGCAGCGGCAAGCCCGCCAAGGCCAACAGGCAGATGCCCGGGAAGAACATATCGGGATCTCCACCGAGGGTAGACAGAGGCGCGCGTCCGTTCCCGCTCCGGAGGATCATGATCCCTACCGGGACGAGGACGATTCCGGCTGCGGCGAGGGCAACGATCAGCGCCCTTCCATAGCGGATCTCCAAATAGCGGCGATAGAGCAGCGCCACCAAGGGCACGGCAAGGGCGAACATCGGCACCAGAATAGCGACTTGTGCGGGGTATAGATTGTGGGGCATGGATGTGGGACTAGGGTTCGTTCTGTTTTCTCAAGAGCTTGGCCGCCTCTTTGGCCGTGAGTTCACCCGCCTCCACCTGCCGGAGGATGGCATTGCGGTCCGCGGGCACCGGCGGGGGCTCCCCGCTCCGCACAGGCACGTTTCCCAAGAGCCCATTGACCAGATCGAGCCGCTTGCAGACGGTCGGATACGAGATTCCGAGCGCTTTCTCCGCCTCGCGGATGTTCCCCCGACAGCGGAGGAAGACGAGCACGAATTCCTGGAGGTCACTCGGCAGCCGGAAAAACGTCGGCACGCCCAGTGAGGACTCGATCTGCGTCTCGCACCCGACGCAGCGAAGCTGCGTGATCTCGAGTTCGTCATCACAGAATAAACATTTCGATGTCAGACTTTTAGTTTTCTTTGCCAACGTATCTCACCTTTTAATTAAAAGTTTCAATTCGTCAATTCAATTATTCAATATTTTTCTTTCCGGAGCATTTTGATAGACGAATGGCTCGGCCAGCGGCGTCTTTAGGGCGTGGATGGCAATCCGACGGACAGCACGACACTCGAACGGCTCTATGACGCCCATGCGCCGGGGCTCTTCCGCTACCTTCTCGCCCTCGTCCGCGACCCGGTGGAGGTAAAGGATTGGATCCAGGACGTTTTCGTCCGTCTGGCAAGGACTCCCGGATGTCTCGACGGCGTGGAGGACGTGCGCGCCTTCATTTTTCGGATGGGTCGGAACGCGGTGATCGATGCCGCCCGGCGCACCGCATCCCGGGAACGTCGGACGGAGGCCGCCGCCCAAGAATCTTGGGCGATCGCCACCGACCCCGACGCCAAGGTTTTCGCCTCCAGTCTCGACACCGCCCTCGATAGACTCCCCGAAGCCCAGCGCGGGGTCGTCGTCCTCAAGCTTTGGGAAGGGCTGACCTTCGAACAGATCGGCAACATCTGCGGGATCTCCGCGAACACCGCCGCCAGCCGCTACCGCTACGCGATAGACAAACTCCGCACCCAGCTGCGTCCGCTCTATGACGAAATCCGTGAACCATGAAGAACCCTAACCACCCGCCCGACGACTTCGAGCGGCGCCTCGCCACCATCGCGCCCCGCCAGATCCCGCCGGAATGGAAGACGGAGATCCTCGCCAATGCGGCTGCGCCCGTGAGTCGGCCTCTATGGCGCCGGCCGGCGGTGCTCGCCTTAGCGGCATGCTGGGTCGTGAGCTTCGCTCTGCAGATCGCCAAGCCCGAGACCACCGATGTCGTGGCGCAGCCCGAGGCTGCCACCTCAGCCGACCCGGCACTGATCATCGCCTGGATTGAGCAGCGCCGTTCATTTCTCCACGAAACCGATTCTCCGCTATGAGCTCCGACGCGAAACCAACACCCCGCCAGCGCGCACGCCGCTACGCCAAACGCGCCCTGTGGGCACTCGCCGCCGTCGTCACCCTCGTCGTCCTCCTCCAGCAGATCGCCAACTTTCGCGGGGCGCGCGCGTGGAACGCCGCCCTGGAGAAACTTGCCGCTGCCGGGGAAACAACCGATCTCGCCGGTCTCCTCCCACCGCCGATCCCCGCGGCGGAAAACTTTTTCGCCACGCCGGCATTGGCGCAGATCGCGCTACCCGGGGAGAGCGGCGACGGCGCGCGCGCCCGCATCGAGGAACTCGGGTTCAAGAACTGGGCGAAAATGGAAGCAAGTGGGCCTTCCGATGACACCGGCTCTCGAGTCGCTCAACCAACGGCCTTCGCGTTCTACATCGAGGCACTCGCAGGAGCGGGAGTTCTCATGGAACCGTCGGATGCGGGTGATGCGGGCGTCTTTCTTGAGACCTTTGATCACGCGTTTTCCGATCTCGTGACCGAGTTCGAGGCGGCGGTCGAACGCCCCCGTTCCCAGGTTATTGATGAGACCCTGCGCCAGGCTACCGGGGGCGGGGCGCCGCTCATCAGCGTCGCCATGCCTCACCTTTCGCCGGCCATGGCGCTGGGAAAAGCGATGGCGCTCAGGGGGGCCGCCGCCGCCCAGGCTGGAGATCGGGCGCGGATGAACACGAGTTTGGCCACCGTCGCGAAAGTCTCAGAGGGGATGGCCGGCGAACCACTACTCATCGGATTTTTGATCTCGATGGCGCTTGAGCAGATGTATGTCGAGATCGTTTGGGAAGCCATGGCCGCGGGAACCTTGACCCGCGAAGATCTCGCATCGATAGAGCAGAGGCTCAAAGCGCTCGATATCTCCGGTCGCTACGTGAATGCCGTTAGAGGCGAACTCACTGCCGCAGTCGATATCACTGAGCATCTCAAGCGAAACAGCGATCAAGGAATCCTCTCAGACGTGGCCGCCATGGATGCCCAGCCCGATGGGTTCCGTGCCGGCAGCCCCGCGATGTCACTACTCATGCCGGAAGGGTGGCTCGATCAAAACGGTGCCAAGATGATCGAGATGTATCTCGACTACTTCATCACTCCGGGTAAAAAGCTCGGAATCCGAGGCATCGCCGACCGGGAATTCGAACTGCAGGAAGAGATGGAGAGACTGAATGAGAGCCTGCTCTCATGGCCCCACACCTTTCTTGTCCGCCTGATGTTCCCTGCTCTGACCGGAGTCACCCGCCGCGCCATCGAACTCGAGGAGGAAATCCAGCGTGCGCGGATCGCCTGCACCCTCGAACGGGAGTTTCTCGTGACCGGGACGTTTCCCCATGGTCTCACGGACAAAGTCGCCGCAGACCTTCGGGAGCCACCGGTAAGCTACGAACGTGATGGCACGGGCTTCGTGCTCACGTCGGCGAGCGGTACTGAATGGAAATCCGGCCCGCGGGAATAGTCGCCCCGCCCCGCTGCGCAAGGGAGGGCAATCGTCCCCTTTGCTACGGAGACTCGGCGAGACGGGCGTTCACGAATTCCCGGACCTCGTCAACCGCCTCGTCCCGTTGCACGTCGTGGAGGATGAGGTGGTAACTCTTGTCGTAGCGCACCATTCGCGTTTCGGGCGTGGGTAGTTTCTCGAAAAATGCCTCGACATCTTCGGCCGAGGTGAAAAAATCGTTCGGGGTGTAGAGCACGAGCACGGGCGTTTCGGTGATCCGCGCCGCGTGGGCATCCGCCTCTTCCACAAAACCACCGACCTGTCCGAGCAGCCTTAGAGTGAAGTCCCGGACGTAGTGCGGCGTCACCGCCATCTGGGACGCGTGCGTCGTATCGCTCGTCATCTGAGCATGGCCATCGGCCGAATCGCCGAGTTGCTCGAGGGCGATCCGTTTGCCGGGAACGACGGCGATCGCGGCGCGGAGGAGCGCGCGTTTCCAAAGCGGGAGTTCCTCCGCCGCCCGGAGGGTCACCACCGGCGAGGCGAGGATGATCCCGTCCGGCGGGTATTCGGCGGCGGTCGCCAGCACGACGAGGGATCCAAGGCTTTCTCCGTACCACACCACCGGTGCCCCCGGGTGCCGCGCGGACACAAGCGTCGAGAAAGCGAGGAGGTCGCCCTGCCACTGGAGCCGCGATTGGATATCGCCCCGTTCGGACTCGACTGGATCATTGCCCTGTCCGCGGAGCTCGGCGGCATAGACGGCGATCCCTGACGCGGGCAACCCCTCGCCCAGCGCGACGAAATCGCTGGCCGCACCGCTGAGGCCGTGGACGCCGATGACGATGGCACGCGGCTTCGCTTCCGGTAGCCATGCAGTGTAAGGCAAGGCTTTGCCGTCGACGGTTTGGTAGTGGTCCGGAAAGAGCTGCACGGTCGGGGGCGATTCTGGCGCCAGGCGCAGCCCCGCGCAATTG
>CAZKYJ010000205.1:0-7577 GCA_964556355.1 uncultured Verrucomicrobiales bacterium
AGGCTTCCGGCGGATGGGGGTTCGTGTAGTCGATGATCGAGTGGTTCTCCCACGGCCCGATGACATACCAGGTGTCGATGTAGAGCCAGCCTTGGCGCGGGCTTTCCGAGGTGAATCGCCGACCCGGGAGCGCCATGGCCATGATCTGCGACTGGTCGAGCGTCACGCGCTGGGTATTCTCGTTCATGGCCATGTCGGCGCCCTCGCCGCTGAAGTCGCCCCGGAGGCCCGAGGAATCGCCGGGGAGGGAGGCGCCGATCCCAAACCCCGTCATATCTACGACCGTGCCACTCCGCCCGTTCGCGCGGGCCGCGGACTGGCTGGCGGCGCGGGAGGCGAAGGCCATGCCGTCCCGCCCCGCCGCCGCGAGATCCTGCCCGTCGTCGACGAGGGTGGCCGCGCGGTTAACCATGTCCTCGACCTCGTCGCCCGCGCGGTCGACCGCCTGGCGCAACGCGTTGAGGTCGGCCACCGTGCGGGGCAGGGGGCCGCCGATCTCGGCGGCGAGGTCGGGGCGCTCGGGGAGGTCGGCGCTCGTGGTCGTGCGGGCGTCCGCGTAGGACGAGTTGGCGGTGGCGGCGACCTCGGCGGCGTTGATGTCGGCCTGCGCCTCGGCGATCTGGGTCTCGAGCCCCCGGGCCTCGGCATAGAGATCGGCCAAGCGCTCGGGTTGGCCGGCAGGGATTTCCGGGACCATGACCGATTCGGCTAGCGCGCTGCTGGTGTCATTCATGCGGGCGAGGTCGAGCTTGTCCTCCAGGGTGCCCAGCGCCGCGGCCATCTCGTCGGCGGCGGCGATGGCTTCTTCGAGCGGCTCGGCCACCGCGTCCCAGTTCTCTACCTCCGGCCGTTTCGTCTCCATCTGTTCCTTCAGCGATTCGGCTTCTGCGATGAAAGCGTCCACCGTCGCTGGGTTCGGCGGGGTCTCCCGGATCTTTTCGAGATAGTCTTGTGCCTGGGTGAGGATGGTGCGGTCGATGGACGACGGGGACGTGACGGTCTCGGGATCGAACGTGGAGCCGGCGGCGGTGGCATCGGCGCCGTCGAGATAGAGGCGGGCCTGTCCGGCCGACTTGTCGGCGGTGACGGCAACATGAACCCACCGGCCAAAGGGAAAGACGGCCTCAAACGACCGCGCGATGCTGCTCTTCTCTGAGAGTTCTCCCGATGACTCGAACTCGAGGGTCCCTTCGGAGGTCAGGCGGAGAAAAAATCCGGCTTTCCGATAGCGGGCATTGGTGGCGAAGACCTGGTCGCGGCGGGTGGGATCCGCCAGCCTCGTCCAGAAGCCGATGGTGAAGCGATCCCCGAAATCGATGGGCCCGATCTGGACGTGCGCCCATTTCCCGTCGCCGGAGAAGGCGAAGTTATCCGGCGCCAGCCCTTCGGCAAAGGTCCCCCCCCGTTTCGTGTGACCGTGTTCGAGCGTGATGGCATCGAGCCACTTGCCTTCGAACTCCCAGTGGTGGGCGAGCGGCGGCGCGGCGGGATCGTCGAAGGGCGGGAGGGCGACGGCGGCACGGGGGTAGACGTCGCGGTAGATCCGGAAGTCGTCAATGAGACCGTCCACGCCGCCGGGCCGGTCCTCGTAGGAACCGATGACGAGGTGCCGGGTCTCGGCGCGGTTGGTGAAAGTCGCCGTCGTTTCGACGAGTCTTTTCGCGAGGCGGTCGAACCGTGGCTGCTCTAGCGAGATGACGTTTTCGGCGGTGCGCTCGCGGAAGGCGGCCAGCTTGGCGCGCTGGCGCTCCATCATTTCTTCGCGCAGCTCGCGGAGGCGCTCCACCTCCGCGGCGATCTCGCGGCGTTCCCGCTCCTCGGCTTCCCGCTTGAGCATCCGGGCAGTCTCGTCGTCCAGTTCGAGTTTCTCCCTTTTCAGTTTCTCGTACTCCTGCCGCGCCAGTTCCCGCTTGCGCACCTCCTCGGTGCGCCGCGCCTCCTCGGCGTCGTCGAACTCCATCCGGGTCACGAGGAGCGGAGCCAGGAAGGCAATGAGCACGGCGTGCAGGGCGACGGAAATCAGGATGATCTTCTTCACGGGGTGGGTCAGCGGCGGTTGTAGCGGTCGTCGTAGGTGCGGATCCCCACGTTGTTGAGGCCGCGGAACTGGAGGATGTCTAACACTTCCACCACCTTTTCGAAGGGTGCCTCAGCGTCCGCATCGAGGCGGAGGCGCTTGTTGGCATCGACGAGGGCGACCTCGCGGAGCCGGGCGTGGAAACTCGTGCGGCTGACCGGCGAGCCCTGCCAGAAGACCTCGCCGGCATGGTTGATTCCGACCACGACCTGCTCGTCGTTCGGCGGGAGCTTGACGGCCGACTCCGACTCGGGCGGGACGATATTGATGTCCCGGTCCTCTTTCTTGTACATCGTGGCGACGAGGAAGAAGATGAGGAGGAGGAAAACGCAGTCGATCATCGGTCCCATGGAGACCTCGGCGTCGGGCTGCTGGCGTGAACGGATGCGCATGGGAAACAAGGGGGGCGCACTCAGCTGCGCGTGGAGGTGCTCGTCTCGTCGAGCGGGTAGTCGCGGATGCGGAAGCGGACGTTCTTGAAGCCGATGAGCTCGAGCCGGTCCTGGATGTTGATCACGCGTTGGAAGGGCGTTCCGCGCTCGACGAGGACGGTCACCGGCGCCCCGGCACCGCGCCGGGAGAGCAGGTCTTGCAGGTAGGAGAGTGGTTGGCTGAGGGCGCCGAATTGCACCACCCCGAAGAAGTTCTTGCTCTCGGGGGCGAAGAGCTCCCCGGAAGTGGCGATCCCGAGCAACGAGGTGTCGTCATTGGGCTCCGCGGTGATGGCCGAACTGTCGTCCGATAGGGTCACGGGGATCTGGCGCTCGAAGCGCTTGATCATGCTCGTGACGAGAAAGAAAATGAGCAGCAAGAAAACGCAGTCGATGAGCGGCGAGAGGATGACCTCCGACGGGGGTTGCTTGCGGCGGCGGGCGCGAATGTTCATGGCGGCCCGAAATCTAGGCGGCGGCCCTGTCCGGGGCGTCCGCACCGCCCTCCGCACGCTTGTCCTGGAGGAACCAGAGCTTGAGGAGCGACTCCGTCTCCACCTCGACCGTGTTGGCGATCCCGTGGACGCGGCGGCGGGCCCAGTGGTAGCCGAGCACGGCCGGGATGGCCAGGATGAGCCCGACGGCGGTGGTGATGAGAGCCTTGGAGATCGAGCCGGCGAGGAGCGAGGCGCCACCCTCGTCCCCGAACACTTCGACGAGCTTGAAGGCCTCGATCATCCCGATCATCGTCCCCAGCAGGCCGAGGAGGGGGGCGACACCGGCGATGACGGTGAGCGGGTTGCATTTCTCCTCCTGGTCGACAACGGCACGGCCGGCGATATCGGCGGCGCCGGTCTGCACGATGTCGAAGCTGGCGGCGCGGAACTCGACGCAGTGCCGGACGATGTCGGCGGCCAGCGAGGGCTGCGCGGCGCAGGCGGCCAAAATCTCGTCGAAGCGCCCCTGCCCGAAGAGCGGGCGCACTGTGGTCAGGAGGCCGGGGGCGAGGAAGTTGCGGCGGCGCAGGGTGAAGAAGCGCTCGATGAGGAACGCGACCAGCGCGACCGAAAGGATGCCGAGCGCCACCATCGTCACGCCGCCCTCGAACATTTCCTCTAGCCAGTCGACCTGGACGAGTTCGCTGCCCAACGGGTCTTCGATGAGGGCCTGCTGGTCATCGGCCAGCGGGGCGTCCGCCGCTTCGAGCGGGGGCTCGGGCTCTTGGGCGACCAGCGGGACGATGGTGGAAAGGAAGGCCACGCAGGCGGCAGCGAGAAGGATACCAGTGATACGGATAAGATGGGACATGGACGTTGGGCGTCCTCAACGTTCCCGAATCGGTCAATCTTAGCGACTTTTGGGGCACGCCGTGGCCGCATCCGTGGTATTTGTAGCCCATGAAACCTCCCCATCTCCACCTCTTGGCTTTCGGGATTCTTGCGTTGATGACGCTGGGCGGATGCCGTTACGAAGAACCCCTCGACGCAACAGCCGGTAATCCCATCGATCCGATGGTTCTCGGGCTGTGGGAGTTGCAACCCGACGACGGTGATGATGATGCCGAAAGGGAGCGGATGCTCGTGTTGCCGCTCTCGGCCAACGAGTATCTCGTGAACTACCCTACCGGAGAGGACGGCCTCTATTTCCGCGCCTATCCCATCAAGGTTGGTGGCGTTTCTTGCATCCAGCTGAAGCTGCTCGGGACGCAAGCGGGGGCGCTCCCCGGCGACGATGACGCGCTCTACGACGTCGTGACCTATGCGCTTACCGGGGGTGGGTTGGAGGTGAAGACCCTCAACCAAAACGTCATTTCCACGGAGATCGAGACCACGGATTCGCTGGTCAAAGCCTTCGCTGGGGCAACCGAATCCCCCGAGCTCTTCTCCGACCCGTGCACGTTTACGAGAATCAAGAACCCATGACCCGATACGTAGTTGTCGCGACTGTTGCCTGCGCCGTGCTCGCCGGCGGTGGTCCGGTCCGCGCCGATCTCCGGGACGATGCCCGCGAGACCTTGGCTGCCGCCGTCGCGTTTTTCCACGATGAGGTCTCGGTAAATGGCGGCTACGTCTACTTTTATTCGCCCGACCTCTCGGTGCGCTGGGGCGAGGGCAAGGCTTCACCGACCCAGATCTGGGTGCAGCCCCCCGGGACACCGACCGTCGGTCTGGCCTATCTCAGAGCCTACGAAGCGACCGGCGACGGCCGCTATCTCGACGCCGCCAAAGACGCGGCGATGGCCTTGGTCTACGGACAGCTGGAGTCCGGCGGCTGGACGAACAGCATCGATTTTGATCCGGCCGGTCGGGTGGCGCAGTACCGCAACGGGAAGGGTGGCGGGAAGAATAACTCGTCGCTGGACGACGGGCAGACGCAGTCCGCCATCGAGTTCCTCGTCCGCGCCGATGGCGTGCTGAAGTTCGAGAACCGTGCGATTCACGAGGCCGCCGCCATCGCTTTGGACGCGCTGCTCGCCGCGCAGTTTCCCAACGGCGGGTTCCCCCAGGTGTGGACGGGGCCGGTGGCGCCGCAGCCGGTATCCGATGCAAAGTACCCCGACTACGACTGGCGCACCGAGGGGCGGATCAAAGAGTATTGGGATTACTACACCTTGAACGACGGGCTGGCCGGCGACGTGGCCGAGGCACTCGCTACCGCCTACGAAGTCTACGAGGACGACAAGTATTCCCTCGCGCTCGAGAGACTCGGCGGGTTTCTCGTGCGGGCGCATATGCCGGAGCCCCAGCCGGCCTGGGCGCAACAGTACAACTACCAGATGCAGCCGATCTGGGCGCGGAAGTTCGAGCCCGCCGCGATCGCGGGCACGGAATCGCAGGGCGTGATCGCCACCTTGATGGACATCGCGGTGGCCACGCGGAACGAGGAACTGCTGGCGCCCATCCCGAGGGCACTGGCCTATCTCGAGCGCTCGCGGCTCCCGGATGGGCGGCTGGCACGCTACTACGAGTTGGAGTCGAACCGCCCGCTCTACATGGAGCGGGAGGGGGGGAACTACCAGCTGACCTACGATGACTCAAACCTCCCGAGCCACTACGGATGGAAGACGGACTCGCGCCTCGATGCGCTCCGGGCCCGCCATACAAGCCTGGTGTCAGGAAATGGGGAGCCAGTCAAAGTCCGGTCGGAGAGGTCGGTGCTCGCCGAGGTGAAGCGAATCTGTGACAGGCTCGACGCCAGGGGGCGCTGGCTGAGCATCGCCGGCGGTGAGCGCCTGGTCGGCCAGGCGAAATTCCCGGTGGGCGAGGAGTACATCTCCAGCCAGCGGTTCGCAAAAAACGTTACGTTGTTGAGCGAGTATCTCGATGACTAGCGAGCGGCCGCGCCCCACGCGGCCAGCTTCGCACCATCGTTCACTCATTCCCCAACGCCGGGGGCGGCGGGAGCCGGATCGCATCCGGATGTCGGAATGGTAGCCGGAGGTGGCCAAAGTCGGAATTTCCTCTACGGTGATGGTATGAACCCCCTCGTCGCCTTCACCTGCCTCATCGCCTGCGGGGTGTCCGCCGCGGCAGCCGCCGACGCGTTTCCCGTCCGCATCGACGTTATGACGGAAGCTCCGCGGGGGCCGTGGAAGCCAATCTGGCGGTTTTTCGGAGCCGACGAGCCGAACTACGCGACGATGCCCGACGGGCGCTCCTTGTTGGGAGAGCTCGGTGAGCTCTCCCCCGACCACGTCTATTTCCGCGCCCACAATTTGCTCACCTCCGGCGACGGCACCCCGGCATTGAAGTGGGGATCGACCGGCGTCTATGGCGAAGACGGTCGCGGCCGGCCGATCTACGATTGGACGATCGTCGACGAGATCTTCGATGCCTATCGCGAGAACCGGGTGCGGCCCTACGTCCAGTTGGGATTCATGCCCGAGGCTCTCTCGGTGAAACCGCACCCCTACCGGCACCACTGGCACCCCGGAGCGAAATACGAAGAGATTTACACGGGGTGGGCCTACCCCCCGAAAGACTACGCAAAATGGGGCGATTTGGCGGAGGCGTGGGCGAGCCATTGTCGGGAGCGCTACGGGCAGGACGAGGTAGCGCAATGGTACTGGCAGACGTGGAACGAACCGAACATCGGATACTGGCAGGGGTCGCGGGAAGAGTTTTTCAAACTCCACGACTTCGCGATCGACGGCGTCCGGCGCGCGCTTCCCGGGGCGCGGGTGGGGGGGCCGGACGTCGCCGGCGGCGCGGCAGGCGATTATTTGGAGGCGTTCTTACGGCACTGCCTGGAAGGGGAAAACTTCGCGACCGGCGAAACGGGCACCCCCCTCGATTTCATTTCCTTCCATGCGAAAGGGCGCCCGCGGGATACCGACGGGCACGTTCGCATGGGGATCGCCAACCAGCTCCGGGACATCGACGGGGCATTTGCCGTCGTCGCCAAATTCCCGGAGCTACGGGCGACACCCATCATCATCGGCGAGTCAGATCCGGAGGGCTGCGCGGCCTGCCAGGGACCCGACCTCGCCTACCGGAACGGGACGATGTACGCCAGCTACACGGCGGCCAGCTTCGTCCGCAAGCTCGACCTCGCCGACCGCCATGGCGTGAACCTGGAAGGGGCGCTGACCTGGGCGTTCGAGTTCGAGGGCCATCCCTACTTCGCGGGCTTCCGCGCGCTCGCCACCCGGGGGATCGACAAGCCGGTACTCAACGTCTTCCGGATGATGGCGCAGCTCGATGGCGAGCGTCTCGAGGTGGCGAGCGACGGTGCGGTGGACCTCGATACAATGCTCCGCTCGGGCGTGCGCGAATCACCGGACGTCCACGCCGTCGCGACGCGGAGCGGGGGGCGTCTCGCGGTCTTGCTCTGGCACTACCACGACGACGACCTCCCGGGACCCGAAGCGGAGGTGACGCTGGCGCTGGACGGTTTCGCGCCCGAAGGGTCGACCGCCGTCCGGCACTTCCGGGTCGATGAAGACGATAGTAACGCCTACACCGCCTGGCTGGCGCTCGGCTCACCCCAGGAGCCGACCCCGGAGCAGGTGGCCACACTCAAAGAGGCGGGCCAGCTCGCAGAACTGGCGCCCGCACCCGTGCTCGAAC
>CAZKYJ010000206.1:0-7575 GCA_964556355.1 uncultured Verrucomicrobiales bacterium
GGGATGCAAGCAGAGACGCTGGAAGACGGGTGCGTCAGGGTGCGCGGGCTGGTCGGCGGCGGTCGTGGAGGGCGCTAGCCGATCGCCGGTGCTCCCTGCGGGCACCCCAGCGACGGGAAGCGGCAATCCCGGCCTGTTTCTCGACACTTCCGCCGGTGGGAAGGCAGCTTGCCCGTCGCCTCCTCCGGGGCAATCTCCTGAACGCGCTACGGCGCGGGCGTCGTGGAGGTTCGAACGACGCGGTAGAACCGGGCGTTTGCCGGTGCGGGATCGGTGAAGGTGTAGGAAGTCGTGCTCGCGGGAGCTTGGTGAGACGAGTCGGGAAGGTCGGTGAGCCAGGACGATAGATCGGAGGAGTATTCGACCTGGTAGCTGAAGCCGGGTTCGGCGAGCCAGGTGATGGTCGCTCCGGTGGATGGTGATGCCCTGGTGATAGACGTGATGGTGAAGGCCCGGGGGTCCTCGGCCGGGAAGGCGCGGATCCCGAGATCGTCGAAGAGCATGAAATTGTCTCCGAAGCCGCCGGGAAGAGCGGCGGCGAGCTTCCACTCGAAGGCGACGCTTCCCAAATCGAGCGCCTGCCCGCTGGCGTTGAATGGGGCGTCCTCAAAAATTGGAGGATTGTCGTCGATGAAGACCGACCAGGTATTGGCGGCAAGGTCGATACGTGCGGTAACGAGCATCAGCTCGTTGCGAACGAACGCCTCGCCGGTATCGAAGCTGGAGACCCCATCGCTGCGCCAAAGTCCAAAACCGAGAGGGGTGTTGTCGAACTCGAGCGCGCCGAGAAACTGGCCGGATATGTTGTAGACACTGAGGAAGAAGCTGTCCCGTCGGCCATTGGTAGAGTCTTGAATTCCGATGGCCGCATCGATCACGACAACGGGTGTGCCGTCCTCGACGGCATCGAAGTTCACGGTGCGGAAAAGGGTCGTGAACGTGGTGGCCGGGCGGACGCCGCCCAGGAAAACTGAGCGCCCGAGACCGGTGATGAACGCGTCAGTCCCGTGGACTCCCAGGCCGGTGTTATTGCCGTTCCAGCCATCGGTACCGACCACCGTGTCATCGCCGAGGGGAAAGCTATTGAAGTCCGTCGCGTAGACGGTGGCGCCCTGCTGGGCACGGGCGGGAATGAGGGCGGCGATGACCAGGGCGATGCCAGCAATCCTGCAGGGAGGGAACACGGGAACGGAAGGCGGAGAGGGTGGGTTTGGGGAAGGCGATACTATTAAGGCAGAAAAACGCAAAGGGGGCACCCCGAAAATCTCGGAGTGCCCCACTGGGTTGCCGGGGGTTCTACTGGTAAGGAAGATGCCGCAGGTACCGGACTAGCTGACGGTGCTTCCCTCACCGTCACCACCCCCATCGCCCCCATCGGGGAGGTCGGGGTCGGGATGGTCGGGACGTTCATCGTCGGGGCGCGGCGGGCGCGGATCCATCGGCCGGCGGTGGCCGAGGTGATTGAGGAATTCCTCGGCGCTGATAAGTTCATCGTCGTCGGCATCGAGCCGGTCGAAGATGGTGGTGACTTTCTCGGGATCGACCTCGGAGAGCCGGCTGACAGCCGGGATGGCCGTAAACTCATCGCGTGAGAGAGCACCATCGCCGTCGGTGTCGGCATCGTTGAAACGGATGCGGCGGTTTTCACGGGCACGCTCCCGGATGGCCTCGCGGGCCGCTTCGCGCTCGGCTGCCGAAAGCACACCGTCACCGTCAAGGTCCCACTGGTCGATGAAGGAGTTGCTCCGATCCGCGTTCTGTTCGCGCCGAGCATCGCGGAAGGCCTGCCACTCTTCCTCGGTCACCACGCCGTCGCCGTCGGCATCAGCGAGTTCTTTGATCTGGGTTGGAAGGTCGCCATCTCCGAAAGCGCGGCCTTCGGCACCGGCATAGCCGAGCGATCCCGCGAGGGCGACGAGGGTAATTGCTGTAGTCTTTGTCATGGCTTCGTTTCGTCGTTGGTTTTCCTGAAAGTGAACGATGGGTTCGCTAGGGCTGACGGAGCTGGCGGTATCCCGGTTACACGTCCGCACAACTTTTTGTTGGCGCTCCTAGGGCTGCAGCAGATCGAAGAGGTTGCCACCAGCGTGGCCGGAATTGGCCGGTACTGGCGCCGACTCGTGGTCGGCGGCCGGGGCGGCGCCGGCAGCGGGCGTCGGTTCATCCGCGGGGACGGGTGCGGCCGCGACGACGGGGACGCGCGCCAGCAGCTCGTCGTGTTCGGCCTCCAGCTCGCCGAGCACGTCTTCCCACCAGCGGTCGCGGTCGGTGATGGATTCGGCGAGAGCGAGTTGCTGATCCGGGGTGAGGACGGGATAGATTTCGTCGTAGGGATTGCCAGGGGGCGCCGGCGTCGCGGCGTCGTCTTCGGTTGATTCGATTGATTCGGGAGGTGACTCGACTGCTACTTCGGCGGGGTCGGTCGCGGGCGCTTTTTCTATCGGTGGCGCAGCCGGGGTGATACCGGTTGCTGGCGCCTCTTGCGGGGACGTCGGTACTGGCGACGGGGGAGCGGCGGGAGCCTCGGAGGGATCTTGCTCTGAGGGTGCGATCGTGGAGGGGCTTGCTGCCCCCTCGTGCCCCGCCGTATCGCCCCCGTCGCTGGCGATGAGCATGCGGGGGTGGTAGTTCGGCGACGATCGGGCGATGATGCCAAAAATGTGGTCTTGTTGACTCGGGGTCAGTTCGAGTTGCTCGGTGAGCTGCCGCAGGCGCGTCTCCGTCTGCCGTTGCACGATGGCCGCTCGGTTCTCGAGTTCGCGCCGGGAGATGACGGGAGGATGGTGGACGGACGGTGAGCGAACCGCGACGGGCGCAGGGTGGCCGGTGACGGGGGCGGTGACGGGCGATGGCTCGGCGGCCGCCGGTTCGGGAACGGAATTGGGGTTGGAGGGCGCGGCACCTGGCGTGAGAGGGACGGGAGCGGGAACAAAACGCGGGAGCGGACGCGTTACCGCCGCCTGGACGCTCGCTGCGACGGGGGGAGCGGGAGGAGCGGCAGGGGTCGGCCGGTCGACGAGGAGGGCGATGGTCGCGCCGGCAAACGAGGCGGTGGCGCCGGTGAGAATGAGGGCTGGTATGGTTTTCACGGGCCGGGGGTTCGGTCAGGGTGATGGTTGCAAAGCGGTAGTTCCCTCGTCCAGGGAAGGAAACCGGTTCTCTATCGTCAGCTGCAATGATTCCGCGCTGGTGCGGAGCTGCTCCTGTTGATCGGGATCAAGCTTCGGTGCGATGTCGTGGTGGATGCGGAGAAGCAGGAGGTGGTATTCGAGAATGGCGCGCTCGCGGACGTTCTCGACGTCGCGCGCCGCCGCGACGATGTCTTCGCGAATGGCGGCGAGCTGCGCCGGGCGGAGGGCGAGCGAAGTGTCGAGACGGGCCAGGGTGGTCTCCACCCAATCGGAGGAGGGCACGGTTTGAAGTTCTGGGGGCGGGGGAGCCGGATACGGCTTTCGCGTGGCGGCGACCATCAGTGCGAATCCGCTGCCCGCCGCGAAGACGGCGACCAGTGAAACAATGGTGATCCAGTAATGGCGGGTCAGCGTCATGGCGTGGGGGCGACAGGCGGGAATTCGTCCCATGCGGGGAGTGGGAGGATGCTGGCGGCAGGCGCCGCGGGCTGCCGGATCAGATGGGCGAGGGCGACGGCTCCGATCGCGATCGCGGCGAGCACGAGCGCGCGGAGCGCGAGGGACCGCCAGGTGGCGGCGATCCAGCGCTGCCGGGCCTCCAGAGCCCCTGTGACAATGCGTGCCACCGTTTGGGGGGTCGCGGTCGGGGCCGTCGCCGCGGCGGAAGTGGCGCGGCGGGCAGCGAGGGCTACGGCCCATCTCTCGGCTTCGGGCTCCATTTTTAAGCGGTGCTGGCGGAGGGCGCGTCGGCCTCCAGTTCGGCGAGGGCGGATGATAATTTACGTCGGGCACGCATGGCTGTCACTTTCACTTTCGACTCTCCCCAGCCGGTGAGGTCGCAGGTTTCGGCCACCGATTTCTCGGCGAGGTCGATGAGTCGGATAACGGTTTGTTCCTGGGGGGTGAGGGTGGCGATGAGCTGGTCGAGGAGATCGGTGGTGGATTCCCGAGGGGTGTGTGCCGCGCGGTGAGCCTCGTCGGAGGTGGTACGCTCGAAGAACGCTGACTCCTCGGTGCCGAGGTCACCGTAGGACCGGACGCGTCGGGTTCGCTGGCTGCGGAGCCGGTCGATGCAGGTGTTGAGGGCGATCTTCGAGACCCAGTGGGGCAACGGGTGGTCGCCGCGGAACTGGTCGAGCTTGAGGAAAACCTTGATGAAGACTTCTTGGGTGATGTCCTCGTGCGCCTCGGAAACAGGGAGATGATTCTGGACAACGGTAGCCACCGTTGGGTAGAGCAGTGCCACGAGTTCCGTACACGCCCCCTCGTCCCCCCGCCGCGCCGACGGGAGGATGGCGTCGATGCGCCCCAGCGTCCGGGCGTCTTCATCGGGCTGGGCTTGGTTGGATGGAGACACGCCGCATTCGGGGTAACTGACGGGGCCGGGCTGCCGCGAGTTACAATCATGGCTCAGATTTTTGCCGGCGGCAGCCCATTGTCGTCGGCCAATCTTTGTCCTCCCTGGGGCGTGGGCCGCGCGATTGCGATCGCGGCGGTGGGCAGATATGCTGGGGGCGATGACAGAAGCTGAACCGGTGACATGGGCGGAGGGCGGGCGGGAAATGGGCGCGGGGACGCCCTATTTCTGGAGCCGGGAAACCTACGATCGCGCCGTGCGGGCGGGAGTTTTCGGGAATTGGTTGCCGACCGAGCTCGTGGACGGCGAGCTATTCAACGTCGGATCTCCGAGCGCCGCTCACCGGCAGGCGACCGCGTTGGTGGTGGACTATCTCAAGGCCTTTTTCCCTTCCGACGTCTTTTTGATCCAGCGCGAGATGCCGGTGTCCCTGGATGCGGTGTCGCAGCCCGAACCCGACGCCAGCGTCGCCCGCGGTCGGCTCGCGGATTTCGAGGACACGCATCCGAGTGAGCTGGTGCTGGTGGTCGAGGTGGCGGACGGTGCTCTGGACTTCGTCCGCACCCGCAAGCTCGCGGCCTACGCGCGCAACGGCGTCCCGGAGTTCTGGATCGTCAATTTGGCGGCTCGCCAGATCGAGGTGCACCGAGGCCCGGAGGCCGCCACCTCCACCTACCGCGAGCGATTCGTGGCGGCGGAGGGGGGGTCGCTGGCTGCCCAAGGCACGGCTGGTGGCACGGTCGAGGTGGCGGAACTCCTGCCGTAATCTTGCCTGGAGCGCTCGGTGTCCGCGCCGCCCACGTCGGTCGGCTCCGGTGCGGCTCGCCCTAGTTCTGCACGCGGTCGGCGGAGCGGTGGTTGATGATGAACTCGATGTCGTCGATCTGGCCGATGGGGAACATCTGGCCGTCCTCGGCGACGGTGAGTTCGATCTCCCACTCGGTCGCGGCGACGGAGCGGTCGGCGAAGTTGTTGGTCTCGAAGCCGTCGCGGTTATTGACATTGGCGTTGGCGGCGGTGTCGGTGACGCGGGCGGTGACCGAGCCGTCGAAGATGTCGTCGCGGAAGGTCTGCGGCGGGAAGGTGTCGCCGGAGAGGAGGTAGCTGCGGGTCTCGTAGGCGACGAGCTCGTCGATGAGGCGGTCGGGGCGGTCGGGGTCGAGGCCGCCGACGCGGATGCGGCGCACGAAGGTGGTGCCCCCGTAGCGGATGGTGGAGTTCCCGAGGCCCTGGGAGAACGCCCCGCCGAAGTCGCCCCGGATGTGGATCTTGACCCAGTTGATCTTGTCGAGCGCCACGCCCTGGCGGCGGAGCTGGTAGCCGCCGAGGCCGTCGGGCTGGTACTCCGCGCCGCGGAAGAAGGACTCGAAGGGCAGGCTCCGCACGGTGTGGAAGGGGATGGTGATGGTCTCGCCGCCGCCCTCGCCGAGAAGCTGTTGGAGGCGTGAGCGGAAGGCGGCGACGGCCGTGGTGCTCTGGCCGGTCAGCGGGTCCCGGTGCGCGGTGCCATCGGTGTAGCCAAAGAACTCCTCGCGGACGGAGAAGGTGGTGGAGCTGACGTTCTGGTTGCCCTCGGGGAAGTCGATCTCGCGGTCGCCGTCGAAGGTTTCGTACTGGGCGAGGAGGTCATCGAGGTCGCGGGCGTTGCGCGCCGCGAAGAGGTCGGCGGAGGTGTAGGTGCGGGGCGGGACGGCGGAGTCGGTCTGCTCGAAAGGTTGGTTCCACTTGTATTCGAGGGCGCGCTGGAGGACGAACATCCAGAGCTGAGCCTGGCGGAAGGTGGTGTCGGCGCGGTTGGTGGCGTCGTCGGTGCGGAGCTGGTGGATGGGGTCGGCGTAGTAGCGGGAGGCGACGGCCTCGTCGATGGCCGGCGCGCCGGGGGCGGAGGCGGGGGAGAGGAGCGAGTCGCGCCGGGCGGTGAGGCGGTCCCGCTCGGAAAGGAGGTCGGCCATGCGGTTGTATTCCTGGCGGGCGAGGTTGGCGGCGATGTCGGACTCGACGGCGAGGCGCTTGAGGTCGAGGAGGCGGCGCTTGCCGAAGGCGCGGAACATGGCGTCGAGCGGCACGTTGTCGGCGCGGGCGAGCTCGAGGATCTCGGCGCCGGCGAGCTCGTGCTTGCGTTCCTCGAGGTCGGCGATGGCCTGGTCGGTGCCGAGCTGGAAGAGGAAGTTGGTGCCACGGGCGATTTTCTGCGCGGTGGTCAGGGGGTCGGAGGGCTCGAAGAACCCGGCGACGCCGTCGGCGGCACCCTGGATGGCCTCGATGGTAGCGATCTCCTGATCGAGGGCGCGCTGGCGATCGAGGTAGCGGACACGGATGTTGGCCTTGGTGATGTTGGCTGCCTTGAGCTCCTCGTTGAGCTGGAACTCGATGTTGATCTCGGCGTCGATGTTGTCGATGGCCGTGCGGTTGAGACGGATCTGGTTGTTGGCGTTGAGGATGCGGAGGGTCTGCTCGCGGATGAGGCCGGAATTCTCATCGCCGATCTCGGCGAGGCGGTCTTCGATGCCGAAGAGGAGGTCCTGGAGGCGGTCGCGGTAAGTGTCGCGCCGGGCGTTGTAGGTGGCGATGTTAGTGAGCGCGGTGTTTAGCTGGGTGACGGCGTCGCCGACGTAGGTCTGCACGCGGGGGAAGAGCGTATCGTAGGAGTCCTGGTCCGAGCCGCCAACGAGGAGGAGGAAATCGTCGGGAAAGCCGAGGGCGTTGATGCCGGAGAGGTGGTGGCTTTGGATGTCGGTCAGTCGTCCGAGGGCGGCGCGGTAGGCGTCGGCGGTATCGGCCAGCAGGCGGGGCGGGGAGGAGGGGAGGAGG
Source organism: uncultured Verrucomicrobiales bacterium (assembly GCA_964556355.1). GTDB lineage: Bacteria > Verrucomicrobiota > Verrucomicrobiia > Verrucomicrobiales > DEV007 > CAZKYJ01. Next base: position 7,300 of record CAZKYJ010000206.1, read on the forward strand.
GCGCCGAGGGCGAGCGACGAGGTGGCGAGGTAGCGGGCGGCGTCCTCGGCCACGCGGAGGCCCGCGTCGCGGTCGCCGGGGGCGCCGCGGCGGAGGTGGAGTTCGGCGAGGCGGTGGGCGGCGTCGCCATAGCCGGCGAGAAGTTCGTAAAGGAGGACAAGGTCGGCGTGGTCGGATCCGGTGCCAGGGTCCCCGACGACCGGCCGGAGAAGTCCGTCCGCGCCGATGTAGCTGAGCGGGCGGAAAGTCCGGGTCGGTTGCAGGCGGCGGAGGAGG
>CAZKYJ010000207.1:0-7561 GCA_964556355.1 uncultured Verrucomicrobiales bacterium
GCACTTTACGAAGGGAAAGCGAAGCGGCTTTTCGAAACCGACAACCCGAACGAGCTCCTCATGGAGTTCAAGGACGACGCCACGGCTTTCAACGGCCAGAAGCACGCGACGTTCGAGAACAAGGGCGCGCTCAACAAGCAGTTGAGCGTCCTCCTCTACCGGCTCCTCGAACGCGAAAACATCACCACGCACTTTATCGCCGACCAGGATGCCATCCACATCACCGTCAAGCGGGTCGAGATCATCGCGATCGAGGTCGTCGTGCGGAACTACGTGGCGGGGAGCCTGCAGAAACGCACCGGCCTCGAGGAGGGGCACCGGCTGAAGCAGCCGATTATCGAACTCTACTACAAGAGCGATGAGCTCGGTGACCCGTTCATCACCGAGGAACACGTCCGCGAACTCGGCCTCGCCAATCCGGAAGAATTGGCAAAAATCCGCCGCCAGGCGCTCCGCGTCAACCAGGCGCTCGCCCGCTTCTTCGAGAAGGCGGGTATCCAGCTAGTCGATTTCAAGCTCGAGTTCGGCCGCCTCTTCCCCGAGCGCAAAAACATCGTCCTCGCCGACGAGATCTCTCCGGACACCTGCCGCCTCTGGGATCTGGAGACCGGGAAGAAACTGGACAAGGATCGCTTCCGCTCCGACCTCGGAGATGTCATGGAGAGTTACGCAGAAGTCTTGAGCCGCGCCGAAAATGCGATTGAGAGCTGAGGTCGCCGGCCGCTTCGAGGGGGCGGGGGATGCGAGCAAGTTGCTCTACGCCCCGATCGACGTCCCGCTGACCTTCCGGCGGACGCGGGTCTACGAGATGTCCTACGAGGGCGACCCCGGTGCCGCCGAGCAGTTTGTGAAGCGCGTGCTGGTCGATGATGTCAGCCAGGAGGTCAACTTCGACGCCATGCCCATGCTGGGCGAGGGAGAGCTGTTCCACCTCGACTACGGGATGAAGCCGGGCGCCCTCGACCACGAAAAGGAAGTCGTCCTCGGCTTTTGGCGAGAGCTCGCCGATCCCGGTTTCACCATCGACCGCCTCACCGTCCGCCAGCGGGTCTATATCTACGGCGAGGCTGCCGGAGCGGGCCTGGCCGACCGGTTCGTGCGCGATATCGTCAACCCGGCCGTCCACGTCTGGGAGGTGAGCAAACCGTGACTGTGAAAAAATACCGCACCATCGAACTGCGCGGGCTGGAGGCCGAGGCGCTCCAGAAATTGAGCGGAGACATGAAGCTGAGCCTCTCGCTCGAAGATATGCGGGCCACGCAGGCGATCTTCGACGAGATAGGGCGCGATCCCACCGATGTCGAGCTGGAGGTCATCGCCCAAACTTGGAGCGAGCACTGCAAGCACCGGATCTTCGGCGCGCGGATCGAGCATGAGGTCCACGGGAAAACCGAGGTCGTCGAGAGCCTGTTCAAGACTTATATCAAAGCGATTACCGACCGGATCCGCGCGTCGAAGCCGGGCTTTGTCCTCTCCGCGTTCGATGACAACGCCGGCTTTGTGAAACTGGATGACGAGCGGGCCGTCTGCCTTAAGGTCGAGACCCACAACCACCCGTCGGCCATCGAGCCATACGCCGGGGCCAACACGGGGCTCGGTGGTGTCATCCGGGATATCCTGGGCGCCGGCAAGGGGGCGAAACCGATCGCCTCTCTCGACGTCTTCTGCTTCGGTAGCCCGGATACCAAACCTGAGGAGATCCGGGCAGATGACGTCATCCACCCGCTTGGCGTCCTTCGCGGTGTGGTGCGCGGCGTGCGCGACTACGGCAACCGCATGGGTATCCCGACCACGTCCGGTGCCATCCAGTTCGACCCCGCCTACGTCTACAACCCGCTCGTTTTCTGCGGCACCGCCGGGGTCATCCCCAATGGCGCCATCGACAAGACGATGCGCGCCGGCCTCCAGGTCATCGCCGTCGGCGGGCGCACCGGACGCGACGGCCTGCACGGGGCGACGTTCAGTTCCGCCGCGCTCGATACCGAGAGCCACGAGGAGGACCAGCAGGCCGTGCAGATCGGCAACCCGATCGAGGAGAAGAAGGCGGCCGACTTCGTCCTGGAGGCCCGCCGCCGGGGGCTCATCGTTTTCGTGACCGACTGCGGGGCCGGGGGGTTCAGTAGCGCTGCGGGAGAGATGCTCAGCGAGGTGGGCGGCGAGCTCTTCCTCGAGCGGGCCCCTTTGAAGGAAGACGGGCTCCTCAGCTGGGAGATCTTCGTTTCCGAGAGCCAGGAACGCATGGTGCTGGCGGTGGAGGAAGCATCGCTCCCCGAACTGAGGGAGCTGGCCGAGACCTACGAGACGGAGATGACCGTCCTCGGCCATTCGGATGGCAGCGGGATCCTCAAAGTCTGGCACGAGGGAGAACGCGTCGTCGAACTCGACTGCAGCAAGCTCCACACCGCCCCGACGCGGGACCTCCGGGCGTGCTGGACCGCGCCCGCGTTCGCCGATGCCCCCGTGCCCGACGGGGATCTCGCCGGTGATTTTAGGAAAGTGTTAGGTGATTTCGCCATCGTGTCCCGCGCCCCCATCATCCGCGAGTACGACCACGAGGTGCAGGGCAATACCTTCCTCAAGCCGCTGGCCGGTGCCACTGGCGACGCGCCCCAGGACGGCAGTGTCCTCGGCATCGACGGAAGCGCGAAGCTCGTCGCCATGGGGCTCTCGCTCCTGCCCGAATGGGGGAAGGTCGCTCCCTACGAAATGGGGGTGGCCTGTGTCGATGAAACCATCCGGCAGCTGGTGGCCTGTGGTGCCGACCCCGACCGGATCGCCATCCTCGACAATTTTTGCGTGGGCAATCCCGAAGATCCGCGCGAGCTCGGAGCGCTCGTCGAGACGGTCAAGGGCATGGCCGACGCGGCGCTCGCTTTCGGCGCCCCCTTCGTCTCGGGCAAAGATTCGTTCTACAACTATTTCGAGACCGACGAGGGGCCGGTCTCGATCCCGGTCACCCTGCTCGTCAGTGGACTCGGGATCATCGACGACCGCGCGCAGGTCACCGGAGCCTCGCTCCGGCGTTCCGACAGTACCCTGTTCTTGGTGGGCGATGGCTCGGAGTCTCTCGGGGGGAGCGTCCTCGCACGGGTGCGTGGCCTCGGCGCCCGCGCCGTGCCGGCGACCGATTGTGCGGCCAACCTCGCCCGCTACCGCGAGCTCTACGCTGCGATCGCCGCCGGTCAGATCTTGGCGGTGCACGATGTGTCCGAGGGTGGGATCGCCGTCGCCCTAGCGGAGATGGCGTTCTCCATGAAGGGCGGGATCGAAGTTGATCTCGGCGGTGATCTCCCGGCGGTCGCGGCGCTCTTCAACGAGGCTCCCGGCCAGTTGATCGTCGAGGTGGCGCCCGAGCATTCCGATGCGTTCCCCGTCGCCGGCGCCCGCCGGATCGGCCGCGCGACCGCGGCGCACACGAATCTCCGCATCGCCCACGGCGGTGCCACCGTCATCGACGAACCCGTCGCCGAACTCAAGACGCTATGGAAAAACGGCCTGACGCCCTACTATTAAAGTTCCCCGGCACGAACTGCGACGAGGAAACCGCTCGCGCGCTCGAGGCCGCAGGCTTTTCCACCCGGACCATGCCCATTGCGCGGGCCGACCGCTCGGCGCTCGACGGTGCCAGCGTCGTCGTCATGTCCGGGGGGTTCAGCTACGGTGACTACGTCATGGCCGGTCGCATCGCCGAGCTCGAGACCGGGCGCCGCCTCGGTGACTCGCTGCACCGGTTCCGCGACGGGGGCGGCTATCTCCTCGGAATCTGCAACGGCTTTCAGATCTTTTCCCGGCTCGGCCTGCTCCCCGCCGGCAGCCTCATCGACAACACCAGTGGCCGCTTCCAGTGCCGCTGGGTCACCCTCGAAAACAAACGTCCCGACTCCGCCTTTCTCCAGGGGATGCCCGAGCGCTTCGAGCTCCCCATCGCCCACGCCGAGGGGCGCTTCGTCACCAAAACCGACGCCGATGCCCAACGCTACGTCGATGGCGGTCTCGCCGCCTTGACCTACGAGCAAGACGTGAACGGTTCGACGCATCAGATCGCCGGGCTCACCGATGAGACGGGCCGCGTCTTCGGACTCATGCCGCACCCCGAGCGTTTCATCTACGCCCGTCACCACTACGATCCCGACTGGTCAGGGAATGGCGATGGCTACGGTACCGGCTTCGCCATGTTCCGGTCGCTGCGCCAGGCGGTGGCCTGAGTTCCGGCGACGGCTCGCTCGCCGCCGTCCGGCCATCCGGATAGCAGCGGCCGGACAGCTGGAGGATCAGAGGACCAGAGGATGCCCGGGAGATCACCATCCGCGGCGATGCCGCCCGCGCCTTTGCCCGCGCCCCTCCGCCATGCCCGGGTGGCGACGGCGGCGTGTTTCTTCATGAACGGGGCGCTCTTCGCCACCTGGGTATCGCGGATTCCCACGGTGCAGGCCGAACTGGGGCTGAGCCATGGCGCCCTGGGAACCGCCCTCTTCGGCATGGCGCTCGGCGCGCTGGTCGCCATGCCGGTGGCGGGGGCGCTGGCCGACCGCTTCGGAAGCAGGCGGGTCACTAGCCTCGCCGCTTCCTGCTACTTCCTGGTTCTACCCCTGCTCGCGCTCGCTCCGGGCCTCGGCCCGCTGGCCGTGGCGCTTGCGGCCTTCGGCGTCGTCCACGGGGCGCTCGACATCGCCATGAACGCGCAGGCAGTCGCGGTCGACCGCCGCTACCCACGGCCGGTCATGTCATCGTTCCACGCGTTCTGGAGCGTCGGAGGGCTCGTCGGGGCGGGCTGCGGGGGACTGGCGGCGGCGGCCGGTATCTCGCCCCTCGTCCATTTCGGAGCGGCGGCTCTCCTGCTCGGGACCGCGATTGTTGTCCTCGCTCTCCCCCGGTTGCTCGGCGGCGACGAGCGGAAGGTCGAAGATGGGGAGGCGAGTGAAGAACGGCGGGGGCAGCGTTTCTCGTGGCCGCCACCGGTCTTGCTGGGAATCGGGTTGGTGGCTTTCTGCATCATGTTAGGCGAAGGCGCGATCGCCGACTGGAGCGCCCTGTTCCTCCACCAGTCGGCCGGGGCGAGCGAGTCCGTGGCCGCCGCCGGGTTCGCCGCCTTCTGCCTGGCCATGGCCGCCGCGCGGTTTGCTGGGGATAGCCTGGTGCAACACTGCGGACCGATGCGCCTCGTCCGCTGGGGCAGCGCCCTGGCGGTCGCGGGCCTGCTGCTCGCCCTCCTGCTCCGCCAGCCCTGGGCCGGGCTGCTCGGCTTCGCCGCCGTCGGGGCGGGCTTCGCCTCGACGGTGCCGCTCGTCTTCAGCGCCGCCGGGCGCGTGCCCGGAACCGAGCCGGGCAAGGCGCTGGCCGTGGCCAGCACGCTCGGCTACGGCGGGTTCCTCGCCGGACCGCCCACCATCGGCCTCGCCGCCGACGCCATCGGCTTGCCCGCCGCCCTCGGCATCGTCGTGCTGACGACCCTGGTCGCCATCGTGCTGGCCGGAAGCCTGGCCTCACCCGGCGTGCAGCCGGGCCGATCTGGCAGCGGTAGGAAAACGTAAACTGCGAAACGCGGGCACGCCGGTGCGATTCGCCCCGCCGAGCACGAATTGACAAGTGTAAGTGCGGACGCAAATCTGACTGCGGTTCCCGTTTCCGCCGAGCACGGAGAAATGAATACGCCGTACAGATCAGCCCTAGGTTCGGGTACTTTGTTGTCGATGGCGGTGGCTTTGCCGCTCTCTTTTGCGACAGCGCGTGATGGTGATGAAACTAAAGTGCAAGACGCTATCGAGTTAGAGCAAGATGGGGGGAAGCTGCTAGTGCCTCCTGCTCCTGTAGAGATAGATGGCGACCGGCGAGAGATTGGGGACGAGATCCTTTCAGGGATTCGCGTTCCGGAGCTGTCTTTCGAAAGCACACCAATTCGCGAGGCTCTAGCCGTTTTGCAAAGAGATGTGAACGGTTCACTTAGCAGGCTGGGGTACGATTATAGGATTAGGATCGAGCTTGGGGCGATCGACGAAGCGACAACGGTCAGGTTTTCTGTATATGACCTTCCGGCGAAGCTTATCCTCGATATTATCTCTGCTCAGACGAGCACCGCTTATCGCGTCACTGGGACGCTGGTCGATTTCGGGTATCTCAGAGTGGATGATATCAGATAGTCGAAGATCTTAGTTCAGCGGGGCAACTGGAGGGCGGTCAGGCGGTACTGATTCGCAATCGGTTTTCTAGAGCCTCGCTTTATTGTTCCCGGTGGCCTTGAAGTGGGGCCGGAAACGAGCCTTGGAAGACGCCGTCGGTTCTCCACGTTCTGGGATTGGGCGCCGTGTTCTTGTTGTGGCACCGTGCATCGCCCGCATCGCAATCGGGACGGCCTATTGAAACCAGAGACTATCGAGACCGGAACGATTTGGAGAATCCTTCATCCGCCGACATTTCCTGCGGGAAAATGGGGTCAGGGTGCAACACTTGACACCGTTGGAATCTCGTGGCAGGTGGCGCTATGGCCAGAAGCATTCGGATCGAGTTTCCCGGCGCCTACTACCACGTGATGGCGCGGGGGAACCGGCGGGAGGCGATCTTCGTCGATGACGACGACCGCCGGTTCTTCCTGGCGGCGGTGGCGGAGGTCTGCGTGATGACGGGCTGGCGAGTGCACGCCTGGGTGCTGATGGGCAACCACTACCACGTCTTCTTCCAGACGCCGGAGCCGAACCTGGTCGGCGGGATGTCGTGGCTACAGAACACCTATACGCGGCGGTTCAACGTCCGGCATGCGCTGTGGGGGAGGCTCTTCGGGGACCGCTACTCGAGGCGGGGCGGCGCGCGAAGGGTTCCGGACAGGGCTGTAGAGAACGCTATCACCAGGGATCGGGAGCGGTTGCTCAAATCTGGCTGGCGAGCCTGGCGCCCACCTCGAAAAGCTGCGCCGTCTCACTTTCGGAAAACTCGTAGGGCTCGCGTTTGCCGATGCCGACCACCCCGCGGAGAACCCCGTCACCGTCGGTAATGGGGACGGCGAGCGACCCGGAAACCTGGGTTTGTTTGGCGTCGGGGCGGGCGACGCCCGAGGTGTCGGTTTGCAGGTTGCAGAGCTGGACGGCCTCGCGGCGCTCGGCGGCGGCACCCGCGATCCCTTTGCCGATCGGAATCGTCTGGACCTTCTCGAGAAGGGCGTCCGGGATGCCGCGCTGGGCAAGGAGGACGAGCTGCTGGGATCCAGGGTCGAAGCGGTGCAGCGTTCCGGTGACGCAGCCGAAATCCGCGAGGATCTGATCGAGGGAGGCGAGGTGGTCGGAGGTGGCCATGGACAAGTCTACGGGCGGTTCGTGAGAATCGTGCGAAGGATTTTGTCGGGGGTGACGTGTATCTTTCTGATGAAAGCAAAATCGCTCGATATCTTCGTGATCGCAATGGCGCTCGGAATCCTGCCGTCAACCGTGCTCGGCCAGTTCGGTGGGGTGGGTGGAGGACGCTTCCAGGGGGAGCCAATGGTGCCAACGAACTTCGTCATCGGCGCGCTCCAGACCGACCCCATGCCCTTGGTGCACCTCATGGAGACGGTGGAAAACAGTGTCGAGGAGGC
>CAZKYJ010000208.1:0-7557 GCA_964556355.1 uncultured Verrucomicrobiales bacterium
GTAGGGCGGGTCGAGGAGCCCCCCGAAGTAGAACATTTTCCGCACCTGGTGCTTCAGGGTGAAGGCCGCGTAGAAGTCGATCCCCTGAGTCAAGGCGTGCCACTCGTTCGCCTGGGCGTCTTCCTGTTGCAGGTCGGCGACCGCGTCCATGCCGCGCCGGCCGAGTGCCTGCGCCATGAGATATCCGTAGGTGCGCTTCTCGTTTTCGAAGTAGGTGTTGCCGGCGGACACTCTGATGTCCCCCTGGGAGGCGAGGATGGCCTGCGCACGCGCTTGGAAGGCATGCTCCTCGGCCTCCGGCCATGGGTTACGCAGCGCCGGAGCGACGGGGACGGACCGGATGATCCGCTCGCCCTTCTCGATGGCAACCATGTCCGCGAGGTCGCTCGACGGCTCCGCCGCGAGCGCAACGATGGGCGGTGGGAAAGTGAGCAGAAGGAGCGCGCAAGCAAGGCGGGGGCAGGGATTCATCAGCTGTGGGAAACGGGCGGGCGACCGGCCGTCTTTCTTTCTACCGGCACACCTGCAGGAATGGTGGGCAAGGCGCACCGAGGGACGATGGCCCACCGGCGTGCGCCGCGCGCCCCAGGTCAGGGCATCCCCTGCCCGTGCCCGGTCGAGGAACGAAGCTCCCGTGCGTTGTCGGAGCATCGCGAGTGGTCGAACGAGATCGCACCGAGCATCTCTCCGGGAGCATGCTCAGTCCGGCAACGCGATATAGATGACATCCGAGTTGTCGCGGATCCGGTCGAAAACGATGGACTTCCCGTCCGGCGCAATGTCGAACGAGCGCGAGTTCGCGGAGCTCTCGAGATTGGTCAGCGGCCGCGAGTCCAGGATCTCGCCCGACTCGATCCTCAAGAGGTGGAAGTTTTTCGTGGGCAGGTTTCCCTGCATGTAGACAAGTCCGCTCCCATCGGGAAGGAAGCGGATGCGCTCCCCGTTCCTGCTTAGCTCGATAGGGGTTTTGATGGCGACCTCCTCGCCGGTTGAGCGGACGGCGCGCAGCTGATGGGTGGCTCCCTCCTGGGGCCCCATGTAGAAGATCAGGTCATCCCGAGGGGACCAGACGGGATTGAGCGCGACCTCGTCTTCCACGAGGACGACCGGTTCGCCGCCGTCGGTGGGAACGAGGAAGAGTCCATCGTTACCCCCGACGAGTCCTCCGACCACCAGAGTGTCGCCATCCGGCGACCAGCTGGCCGTCCCCCGCACATCAACTTCTTTGGAAAGATCGTGCCCGAGGGGAGCACCATCGGCACTCAGGAGGTAGAGGTGCCACCGGTCGCCGCCCTCTTCCTGGCGCACGACGGCCAGCCTGGTGCCGTCCGGGGAGACGGCGGGGGGATTGCGCACGCCCTTCCGTATCTCTTGGGACGCGTCGGCACCGAGGACGTAGCGCCAGAGCCCGTCGGCCCCACCGCGGGAAGAGAGATAGTAGAGGGTCTCCTTCCCGTCTCGGTCAACGAAGCGGGGCGCATAGGCCCATTCGCTCCGGAGGTCTTCGACCAGGGCGGCGTCACTTTCCGAAGCCACCCCTGACTCGGAATCCGGAATCGGGATCCTCCAGAGGTGGGCATCTGGGTTGCCGACCGTCGCCACGAGATGCCGGCCATCCTTGCTGGCGGAGATCGAGTGATAGCGCTCGACCCCGAGGCTGGCGCGCCTCGAAATCCCGCTGGCGACGTCGAAGTACCAAAGCCAGGGTCCCGAGCCGTCCTTGTCTTCGGCGACGTAAAGTACCGTCCCGGCGTCGATCGGCGCTGGGTAGGCTACGAACCGCTTGTCCCAAGTCAGCTGTTCTGGCGAAGCGCCGTCGGGGCGCACCCGCCAGAGTGCCTGGTCTCCGGTGGCGGGACGCCCCCGCACGAAGTAGATCCACCGGTCGTCCGTCGACCACACCGGATAGTGTTGGTGCACGCCTGCCCCCCCCGAGAGAATCGGGTCCGGGTCGCTCCAGTCATGCCTCGCTACGTAGAGGGGATCGCCGGGATCCGAACGGTGGTAGACCATACGCGTGCCGTCCGAGTTCCAGTCCACGTTGACGACCTTCTCGTGGACGGGTGCCAGCGAAAGGGGACCGCCCTCGCGGTTCACCAGTTGCATCCGCCGGTGCTCGTTGCCACCACTGAGCCAGACTTCGGTCCCTTCGAGACTGAAACCGATATCGCGCACCCGTAGCCACCAGACCGATATCTGCCCTTGGGTGAGGTTCCAGAAACGGCCGGCTCCGATCGGTCCGACCCAGGCATCGAACGGCCCGTCCCGGTTGGAAACAAAGGCGACGTAGCGCCCGTCACGCGAGATGGCGGCGTCGAGTTCGGCCCCTTCGAACTCGGTGATCTTCGTAAAGAGAATCCCTTCGCGATCGAGGGGGTTGGCGGGGGTGGCGCCGTCGGAGGAGGGCCACTTGGCGAAGGCCAGGACGGCGGCCAAGGCGGCGAGTGCCAGCATGAGCGGCCAACGGAGGGCACCGCGCTTCGCCCCGGTATTCACCGGCGATGCCGGGACGTCGTCAGCAAGCTGACCCAAGGCGATGCGCGCTTCCCCGATGTCTTGTAGCCGGGTTCGCGGGTTTTTGTCGAGGCAGCGGGCGACGAGGGTACGCAGGTGCGGGGGCGTCGTGGGAGGGAGCAGGTCGAGGTCGGGCTTCCGCTCGACGATTGATGCCAAGGTGTCGGCGAAGCCTCCACCCCCGAAGGCGGGCGTGGCGGTCAGGCATTCGAAGAGGACACACCCGAAGGCCCAGATGTCGGTTCGCCGATCGAGTTCCTGGGCGCGGATCTGTTCCGGGCTCATGTAGGCGGGCGTGCCCAGGAGCTGCCCTTCCCGGGTCGGGGATTCCTCGTCGACCAGCGGGAGGGTTGAGGCGTCGTGGTCGTAGCGGACGAGCGGCTTGGCCAACCCGAAATCCAAGATTTTAGCGCTGCTCCGGCCGAGGAGGATATTCGATGGCTTCAGGTCCCGGTGGATGACGCCGGCCTCGTGCGCGGCTTCGAGCCCCTCCGCCACCTGCAGAGCGATTGCCGCCGCTTCTTCGACGGGTAAGGCACCCCGGCGCAGCCGGCTGGCGAGCGTCTCCCCCTCGACCAGTTCCATGACGAGGAAGTGGGTCCCGTCGAGCTCCTCAAGCCCGTAGACATGGGCGATATTCGGGTGGCTGAGACCGGCGAGGAGGCGGGCCTCACGTTCGAACCTTCGCATGCGCTCGCTGTCGCCGCGCCAGAGGCTGGGCAGAACCTTGATGGCGACCTCACGTCCCAGCCGGGTGTCCTCGGCGCGATAGACCTCCCCCATGGCTCCGGCGCCAAGCGCTCCCACGATGCGGTAGTTCGCGATGATCTGTCCGGCGGAAAGGCTCACGGCGGACAGTCTACGGTTGCCCGGCTTCTTGGAAAGCCTGATCTGGTGTCCAGCGACAAAGTCCCTCTGTGAAGGAACGTCGGAAGCTAGCAGCCCACGGCGCCGCGCGACGGTCACGCCCACAGGGATGGAGCTCGACGGTTGGGCAAGCCTCTCCCGTCCAGAAGCGGGCGAAGACTCCGTTCGAAAAGCCGTGTTCGTGCCGCGTCGACTCCGCGCAGTGATGAGCAAGATGGGAGGATGGCGCCGAACCGCTCCCTGCGACCGCATCAGGGAAGCCACCTGCCGATCGCCGCCTTCATGATCGCGAAATCGGGTTCGATGTCGTTGCGGTACTTGCTGAAAAACTCGATCCTCTTCGGGGAGACCTCGTCCGGCATATTGTGTCCGCGCTCCGGGTAGAGCACGACCTCGACCTTTGCATTCCGCTCTTCCAACATCCCGATCACCTTGTGCCGGGAGTCGATGCGGAACTGCTCGTCCTTCTCGCCCTGGAAGAGAATGATCGGCTTTCCGAGGAGGTCCTCATGCTTTTGGTAGGTCCAGAAAAACCCGGCGCAGCCGGCGTAGGCCGCCGCCAGTTCCGGGAAACAGGAGAGCCAGATTGTGGTGCCTCCACCCCCCATCGAGACGCCCGTGATGTAAATCCTCGTCCGATCGATATTGAAGAGTTGGCACACCTCCTCCATGGCGTCGAAGACCTCTTCGACGTTCGACGGCGTGCCCCAAGAGTTGGTGACGTGCTGGGTCGCGACGGGAGCGAGGACGACGAACCGACCCTCGCACTCGTCGAAGTCGGTCGCGGCGGTTTGCGCGTAGCTATTCGCCCTTTCGAAGCCACCTTCGCCACCACCGTGGAGCGAGACGATGAGAGGCGTCGGCTCGGAGGGCGAATACCCTTTCGCGGAGAGGTACATGCGCGCCTCCGGATGCTTGGACGGGAAAAAATACTTGGCCCCCCGATCCCCGACCGGTCGGCCGGCCAGCGGATCCTCGGGATAGTCGGGCTGCGGGCGCTTCGCCCGCGTCGCCGCGGCCGCCCGGTGGAGGTCCCGGCGCTGTTCAATGTCGGCTAGGTCGATGGCGGCGATCGCCTCCTCGAGGGGGAGCCACCGTCCGTCCCAACGCACGTGCCCGAGGAGGATCCGTGCGTCCTCGAAGTCCGGCTCGGCCTCGATGATCTGGTGGGCGAGCTTCCGGCAGGACTCGATGAAGCCGACCCCTTCCCGCTCGCACCAGGCGAGGAGCTGCTTCTGCATCTTCACATCGCCGGGCTTCACCCGCGCCGAGTGCTCGGCGAATTGCCCTTCCCCCCAACGCCCGAGATACTCCAGCGCCCGGTCCGGCAATTCCAGTTCCACCGCACGCTCGTGCATCAGTTTGAGTCGCGACGGCCGCGGGTCATCCGAGAGCCTTGCTTCCTCTTCAGCGAAGAGGTAGCGGTGGTAGGCGTCACGGTGGAATGCCTGGCGCTCCGGGTAGTTTCGCTCACACCATTTGGCCAGCACCTCGTGCTTCTCCGGCTCGGTCTCCAGGTCGTAACGGCCGAGCCACTTGGCATACTCCTCGTCGGCCTCGTCGGCCCAGGCGACGCCAGAACCGCCCCCCATCAAACCGAAAATAGCGATCATCCACAGGAGCATCCGGGTCATCCGCCGACCTTAGGAAGACCTTATCCCAGTGTCAAATATTTCCATCCTTGGTATCCGGGTGCGTCTGCCGCCAAGCGATCGTAGAGGCGACATTACGCGAGGCCGCAAGGGCACGGATGGCTGCCCGCACCTTTGCCGACGAGAATCCTAGGGCTGGGATACGGGCGTTAGCGGCCGTGACCGTTCGCGCCGATGCAGAACAACGTCCGATATCCGCGGATGAAGAGCTGGCCGCCGGACACCGCGATGGAACCGATGATCTTTTCACCCATCGGGTTGGTCGCGAGCAGCTCGAACTCCGGGCTCGCCCGGAAGACGAAGCAGTCACCGAGCTGGTTCGCGGCATAGCAATTGCCGTCCGCGCTGAGGACGAGCGACGACCAGTTGTTGCCTTTGAGACGCTCCTGGAAAATCGTTTCACCCGATTTGAGTTCGCGGCATTCCACGATGCCCGCGTCGGTCAGGGTGTAGAGATGACCGTCGCGGATGACGCCGGACCCGATCCGCTGCGGCACCCGTGGCACGAGCCAGACGCGATGGGTCCCGGTGACATCTCCCCTCCCGCCCGCCCTCACGGCGAGGCCGGCGCCGCCGAAACCGCACATTTGAACCATGACCCCATCCGAGAAAAGCGGCGAGTTGTAGATCAGCGGGGTGAGGCCGTCGCACGACCACAGCTCTGCACCGGTAACCGGGTCGAAGCCGCAGGCGCGTCCCGGGAAACTCATGAGGAGTTCGCCGTGCGAACCCACCGCACGCAGTATCGGGTCTGCCCAAGATCCGAGCCACTCCTTCTTGCCGGCCTCACCCGACGCGCCGCCAGGCTCCTCGTGCCGCCAGACCGTCTCCCCGGTAGCCATGTCAAAGCAGTAGAGCACCGTATTCTCGCCGGGACCGAAATTGAGATAGGCGCGCCCGCCGTGGATCACCGGGGACGTTCCGCCGCCCCAGATGTGGTGCTGCTTGCCGAGATCCGTCCGTTCCCAGAGCAGCGCCCCGTCCACACCGTAGCAGAAGACACCGGCGGAGGCGAAGGAGACGACCACGCGCTCGCCGTCGGTGGCCGGCGAGCCAGAACAATGGGGGTTGGTCGCATGGGTTAACTCGGGCTCGTGGTAGACCGTGCCCGACTCCCAGAGGAGCGTCCCGTCCCGACGGTCGAAACAGAACAGCAACCGTTTACCTTCATCCTCGATCGCCTGGGTCACGAAGACGCGATCTCCCCAGACGACAGGCGTCGAGTTACCGCGCTCGGGAAGGGGCACTTTCCATGCGACGTTTTCAGTCGCCCCCCATTTTACCGGCAGCCCCGACTCCTCGCAGGTGCCGTCGCCGTCCGGGCCGCGCCACATCGGCCAGTTGGCGGCGGAGCACAGAGGGGCGAGTGCCAAGGCGAGCGTCAAAGCGATCCATTCGGCTTTCATCTTCGGGGATACGCGCGAGGATCGTCCGAATTTCCGGCGGTTCAATCGAAGACGATCCGCCGGGACCGATCACCGACGCGCGACGCCGGCGGAAACTCCGTCCCCCTTTTGCCTTCACCGTGATCGCGCGGCCTCCGGCGGGAGCGCCATGGCCGCCCATCTCCCGCACATCGCAATCTTGCGGGGCGGCCTTGCCCGGACGCCAACCATGGTTGACCGTTGTCTGTCCCGCATCTTTCCGGTCGGCTCTGGCTGGAGAATAGCCCCAATCAATCCCCTCGTTTTAGAACCATGATCTTGCGTCCCTTCGTTCTGGCTGCAGGCGTTTTCGCGCTGGCCACCTCGCCCGTCCGCGGCGAAATCTTCAACCTCGTCGCCATGATGGACGGCGCCCAAGCCAACGCCGGACAGGGCACGGGCTCCAATGGCACCGGATTGGCCATCGTGACCTACGACGACACCACCATGACGCTCACTTGGGAGATTACGTGGAGCGGCCTCACCGGCAACGAGACCGTGCATCACTTCCACGGCCCGGCCCCGCGGGGCGTCAATGCCGGTACGCAGGTCACGCTGGGAATCACCAGCCCGGAGACCGGCTCGGCCACCCTTACGCAAACGCAGGAGGACGACCTCCTCGCGGGACTCTGGTACGTCAACCTCCATTCCGATGTCAATACGGGCGGAGAGATCCGTGGCCAGGTCGAAGCGGCGCCGCCGAACCTCCAGTACTGGCCACTCGACGAAACCTCCGGCACCACCGCCCCCAACGCCTCGGCCGGGGGCACCGATGCCCAGCTTTTCAATGGTGTCAGCTGGGTGACCGACGCCACCCGTGGACAGGTGCTCGAGTTCGATGGCGTCGACGGCTACGCCGACGCGGGCGTGCTGCCCGAACTGCTGCCAACGACGAATTTCGCCTGGTCGTTCTGGGCCAACTCCAACCAGGGGAGCAACAACAACGTCATGGTGGGCAACCGCTTCCCGGACCAGGGCTGGATCAAGTTTACCACCAACGCCTTCGAATACCGCAACGTCGATGGCTCGATCAACGAAACCATCGACCACCCGGCGTTCCCCACTGGCGTCTGGATCCACCACGCCGGCACCAAGCTCGA
>CAZKYJ010000209.1:0-7531 GCA_964556355.1 uncultured Verrucomicrobiales bacterium
ATTTTCGATGACGGTAACGCCGGCACCGCTCCCCTTGAGGGTCATCGGCAAAGCGATCGTGATCGTCGGTTGGGAGAAAGTGCCGGATCCCACCGACACAATATCGCGGGGTGCCGCCTCCCCAAGTGCGGCATCGATCGTCAAGAACGGGGTGCCCGGATCGGTGGGCGTCATCGTCCCATCATCTCCCGCGGTGCCGACCAACAGCGTTCGTTGCCGCGCTTCCGCCAGCGAACATCCCCACCCGATCGCGAGAATCGCGGCCAGGAAATCCACGCGCACACCCATTAAAAAAATATCTAATTGGCGCGGCCAACGTCAAGAATTGATAGGACAAATCTGGTGGCTGGCAGTGCGGAGGAAGCGGTTGAACCGAAGGACAAAAAATCATATATTCCATAACAACTAAATAATCTTGCGATTTCGATTCCCCAGCTTGATTCGACGGCCCGACGCGGGTCTCTGCGCGGTGGTTCTCGCCGTGCTGGCGTCCCCCGCGTGGGGGGCGCGGCTCGAGTTCGTCGTCGGCGTGCCCCCGATCGATGGAGGGGGTGGCGACGCGCTGAAGGTCGAGCGGGCGGGGATCCTCTTGAGCGAACTGGCGCTGAGGACGCCCGGAGGCAAGTGGATTGAGACCCCCGGTTGGGTCGCCTACCTCGATGCGCTCAACGCGAGCCAGACGGCCCAGGTCGTCGGGGTTTCGCCCGGCGAGTATTCGGGGATCCGGTTCGAAATCGGGCTACCCGACCTCGTCAACGCATCCGATCCGAGCCGATTTTTGCCCGGCCATCCGCTCCACCCGGACACGGGCGGAATGCATTGGAGTTGGCAGGAAGGATACATCTTCGCCGCGCTCGAAGGTCGGGTCGCCGACGGCGGTGCCGCCTTCGCCTTCCATCTCGGCAATGCGGGCAATCAGGTGCCGGTCCAACTCCTGGAAGACTTTAGCGTGGGGAACACCGACCTCGCGATCGTGCTCGATCTCGACCTCTCCGTCGCCCTTGGCGAGGGGGTCGATCTACTGAACGGTCCGTTCGCCACCCATTCGCGGGATGGCGATCCCCTGGCGGCCGCGCTCCGGCGCAACCTTGCACGCTCGTTTTCGATCCGCTCCATCGAAGGTGCCGCCGGGCGGAGCGAGCCCGTCCTTCCCCCGAGCTATCCGCCGGGAACCGACCCGTGGCCCCTCGCCATCCCCGAGCACTTTCCCCGCCCCGCCACCTCCGCGGACAATCCGCCTACCCTCCAAGGGGTCGCCCTAGGGCGGTCGCTTTTTTCGGACGATCGTCTCTCGCTCGGCCGGGGGATCTCATGTGGGTCCTGCCACGCAGCGGCGTCGGGTTTCGCGGATCCGGGGCGGCGGGTGAGTTTCGGTGTGGAAGGGCGACCCGGCGTTCGCAACGCCATGGGTCTGACCAACCTGCTCTGGGGGAAGCGCTATTTTTGGGACGGGAGGGCCGGGTCGCTCCGTGACCAGGTGCTTCTACCGATCTCTGATCACCGCGAGATGGATGCCGATCCGGCGGCCGTAGCGGACCTGTTGTCCGAGGATCGTTCGATGACCGACCGCTTTGCCGCCGCCTTCGGATCGCCAGGCATCACCCCCGAGCGCCTGGCCATGGCCCTCGAGCAGTTCCTCGTCACCCTCGTATCCGCCGACTCCCGATTCGATCGCGCATTCCTCGGCGGCGAACCTCTGTCCGCGCTGGAGCAGCGTGGGCGCGAGCTGTTCAACACCGAGTTCGACCCGGAACGGGGCCTCCGCGGTGCCGACTGCTTCCACTGCCACGGCGAGCCGACTTTTACCAATCACGGCTTCGCCAACAACGGGCTGGATGCCGTGCCGGTGGATCCCGGCTTCGGCGGAGTTTCCAGCCGGAGGGAAGACCACGGGAAATTCAAAGTGCCCTCGCTCCGCAATGTCGCCCTGACTGCCCCCTACATGCACGACGGACGCTTCGACACCCTCGAGGAGGTGGTCGATCACTACGCGACCGGCATCGCGCAATCGCCCACGCTCGACCCCAATATCGCCAAACACGCAGGCCGCCCGCTCGCGCTGTCCGCCGGCGACAAACGCGCGCTAGTCGCGTTCTTGCAGGCGCTGACCGACGACCCTGCCGCTCCGACCGACAGTCCCTCGGGCTTTCGCGAGTCCGCACAACGGTAGCGCGGAGGCCGCATCGTCCGCAAAATGTTTCACCGGAGACCTTTCTTTGTTGCAGGGGAACCAGTCACGAATGGGAGATTTCGTGCCCATGGACCGCGCGGGAATCGGGGTGCGTCGGATCGATGTGGCCGGCATGTCATAGCCCGAAACGGACGAGCGTGCGTGTTCCGGCGGCGGTGACAATCCTGCCAGACACGACGATTTTTCCACGGTCGGTCAGCGTTGCGTACCGGACATAACTCGTCGCCGGAAAGCTCACGTCGAATGCGGGGTCGAATTCGCTAGCCGGGTGCAATTTGCGTAGCCGAGGAGTTTGGAAATCGGAGACTGTTCGCACGACGACGAGCGCAACTCCGTCGTCGAGCTCGGCAAGCACGCGAACGTCAGTACAGGGCTCGAAGGTCGGCAGCGGCGTGCCGGAGGGTGCGTAGTGCGCCTGCCCGAGAAAGAATGAGCCGTCGGAAAAAACAAGCAGATCGGAACCGGTGACGCCGCCGTACAAGTCGATCGCGGAAAAATCAGCATCAGTACTGCCATCAGGTAGGATGCGTGTCAGGGAATAATGCGGTGCTTCGCCCTTTCCGTCCGTCACGCCGACAAGGAACATTCCCGATGGAAGCACGCCGACTGCTGCGATGGCTCCGCCGAAGACTGGGGTGAACTCGGTGCTCCCCTCCGCTCTCTGGTAGCCAACAATGATTCGCCCGATATAACGAGGTGACGCCGGATCGACGCCGAACGAGGTGTCGAGCGCGCCCGAAGGCGTGAGTTTGGCGGGCGTCGTCACCGGCACGCCGTCGATCGCGGTGAACTCGCCGCGGAGGTAGACCGAGCCGTCGGGGGCGACGGGAGAATCTTGGATCGGGGCTTCGAGGGGAACGGCGCGAGGATGGACGGGGGCGAGGCTGCCGGGGAGCCCCGCCACGGCGGGAACGGATACGGGGAGGCCGCCAACCCGGGCGAGAAGGTTGCGGTTCACTGGGTGGTGGCGAGCTGGCTCAAGAGAGTAACCTTGGGATGCATGTATTCCAAACGGGTGTTGCCACCGCCGGATACCTATTTCCACCGCCATTTCCACCGCCCCCACGCGTCGTAACACCACCGCGATGATTGTTCGAGAAATTTCCACCGACCCGCGCTAGCGTCGCGGATGGTTTACCGATATCCCCTGTGCGCGTTGCTTGTAGCGATCGTTTTTCAGATCGTGGGGAACGCCGACGCCGCGCGTTCGATGGTCTTTAAAGTGCAGCCCAAGAGCGACTCCGGGGCACCACTATATCTCGCGGGTTCGATCCACCTGCTCCGGAAGGCAGACTATCCCCTTGCCCCGACCTACGAAACTGCCTACGAGGCGAGCGAGCGCGTCGTCTTCGAGATTCTCAAGGACGAGGAGACGGCCGAGGCGCAGATGGAGATGCTCGCGAAGAGCACCTATCCGGCAGGCGATACGATCCGGGCGCACGTCAAGCCGGAGACCTACCGGGCGCTCCGCAAGTACCTGAGGGAAAAAGGGAGTCCGCAATCGGGCATGGACCAGTTCAGGCCGTGGATGGTGGCGCTGACCATCGCCGTCACCGAGTACATGAAGCAGGGCGCCGCGCCCGAGCTGGGGCTGGATCTCCATTTTGAAAACCGGGCGATCGCGGACGGCAAGGAGCGCCGCGGGCTGGAGACGATGGAGTTCCAGATGGGGCTCTTCACCGGCCTGACCCCGGAGGAACAGGAGGAGATGCTCCTGCAAACGCTCGCCGAAGCCGACAAGATGGAAGAGCTGGTGGAGACGCTCCTAGGCGCTTGGAAGGCGGGTGACACCGAGAAGCTAGAGGAGGCCATGTTCTTGGATATCGACAAGTACCGCGAGTTTTTCGACGAGCTCATTTTCGATCGGAACAAGGCGTGGATCCAGCCGATCGAAGAGATGTTGGCCGACGGGAAACCGACGATGGTCGTGGTCGGCGCCGGGCATCTCGTGGGTGAGGGGAGCGTGATCGATCTTCTGCGGGAGAAGGGGTACCTCGTCGAGGCACTGACCTATCCCGACGCGAACGATGCCGGAGACGGAGACAGCACAAACTGACGATTGGGTCACGACGGCGGCACGGGCGCTGGAGGCGGTCGCGCCCTCTCTCCCCGAGCTGCGGACGCTGGAGCGGGAGATTGCCGACGGCCATGCGGCGGCGGCGCGCGGCTATTTTTTGCCCGACGAGGACGAGCGGGTTCGCATGGCCTTCGGACGATATCTCGGCGTGCGGGCGGCGTTGTTCGAGGTGCTCGACGAGCTGCGCCCGCGCCTCGGCTTCGGGATCACCGCACCGGGGGTCATCGGTGACAACGAAGAAGAGATCCGTGCGTTCGCCATCGCCCTCTGCGCCGCGTGCATGCTGGTGCGCTCGGCGCGATTCATCGTCGACAACTACTCGGAAGCGCAGGTCGTCTGGCGGAAGCTCGACGAGCCCGAATCCCGCTACGGCATCCCTGGAGACCAGTACACGACCGTCTTCCGATCGCTGACCCGCCCGGCCCATGTGGTGCCCTACCTGCAGGCACTCCGCTTTGCCCAGCGGAACGCGCACCGACTGGCGGCGCTCGAGGCGGACGAGGCCATGGCGCCGATCATGGCACTCCTGGAGGTCGAGCTTCCCTTGGCCGCGGAGATCCGCCGGCGCGCCTTCGTCGCCGACCGGCTGCGCTACTGGCGGCACGCGTTCCTGCGCCGGGGGAAAGTGGGAGCCCACCAGGTCACGTTCGCGCTCCTCGAAGTCTCCGGGCGGGTCGTCGCGGAGATGCGTAACCAGTTCCGGCGCAAGCGGGTCACCCCGACCATCCGACGGCGGCTCCTCAAGATCCTCCGGCCGGGCGATGTCATCGTCACGCGCCACGACGACGCCATGAGCAACCTGTTCCTCCCTGGGTTCTGGCCCCATGCCGCACTTTTTATTGGCAGTGTCGAAGAGAGGCGATCGCTGGGAGTTCCGATCGTCCCTGGATCGGACGGTGCCATCAACGTTCTCGAAGCGAGAAAGGACGGCGTCTTGTTCCGCGAACTCGATGACACGCTCGAAGTCGATGCCTGCTGCGTCATCCGCCCGATGATTGGCGAGGCCGAGATCGCGGAGGGTCTCAGACGGGCGCAGTCGCACGCCGGCAAGCTCTACGATTTCGAGTTCGATTTCAGTCGCTCCGCCCGCCTCGTCTGCACCGAGGTCGTCTACCGCGGCTTCCACGGAGTAGGGGGCATCGAGTTCGCTCTCTCGAGGAGGGCGGGGCGGCTCTGCCTTTCCGCCGAGCAGCTCCTGGACCGGGCGGTCGAGGGGACCGGGTTCGAGCCCGTGGCCGTCTACGGCACGACCGGCCGCAACTACCTCACCGGTGGGCCTGCCCGCGCCGCCCTCATCGCGAGCTACCGCCCGCGCTGACTACCCATCCGCGCCCCTGTTCCCAGCCGGAGACGCCTGCCTCTCGATATTTTAGGAACAGTACAATTGTACTGCCACAAAGTTTCAGGAATGGGGCGGAAGATTTAAGAATAGTACAATTGTACTGTTTTTAAATGCGGGCGGGGCGGGAGTTGCGGACGGGGCCTTGCCGAGCGGGGTTTCGGCGGCTAAGTGGCGGGTTCCCATGCCCGTCTTCGTCGATCACATCCGCATCTATGCCAAAGCCGGCGACGGCGGCAACGGTTCCGCCAGCTTCCGGCGGGAGAAATACGTGCCCCGGGGCGGCCCCGACGGCGGCGATGCCGGCAAGGGTGGTGATATCGTGCTCGTGGTCAACAAGGACACCGACAACCTCCGCGAGTTCTTCTACAAGTCCCGCTACAAGGCCGACGATGGCGCGAACGGCATGCGCTACAAGCGGCATGGCAAGAACGGCAAGACCGTCCAGCTCAAGGTCCCGCCGGGCACGCGGGTCCACCGCGAGGACGAGGAGACGGGCGAGCGCGAGCTCCTCGCCGACCTCACGGAGCCCGGGGACAAATTCGTCCTCGTCAAGGGCGGCGAAGGTGGTCTGGGCAACGTCCATTTCAAGAGCCCCACCAACCAGGTTCCCCTGGAGACGACCGACGGCGTCCCTGGCGAGGAGGGAACGTTTTACCTCGAGCTCCGGCGCATCGCGGATGCCGGTCTCGTCGGTTTTCCGAACGCGGGGAAATCCACCTTGCTCAGCCGGCTCTCCGCCGCCCGGCCGAAGGTGGCCTCCTACCCGTTCACGACCCTCCGCCCGATGATCGGCGTCGTGGAGTTCCCCGGATTTGCCCGTGCCACGGTGGCCGACATTCCGGGGCTCATCGAGGGTGCCCACGAGAACGTCGGACTCGGCCATGCTTTTTTGAGGCACATCACGCGCTGCCACCTACTGATGTTCGTGGTCGATCTCGGTGCCACCGACGGGCGCGACCCGATCAGTGACCTCGAGGTCCTGCGCACGGAGATCTCGCTCTACGACGAGCAGCTCGCCAAGCAGCCGTGGGTCATTGTTGCAAACAAGACCGATCTTCCCGAATCGGCGGCCAACCTTGCCGCCCTGGAAAGCCGCTTTCCCAAACAGGAGATCATCCCGATCTCCGCCCAGGAAGGCGACGGGATCGAGGCGCTGAAACAACGGCTCCACGAACTCATCGCCCGCGCGGCGGAATAGTCGCGGGGTGTCGCTCCGGAGGCGCGCGAGAACCCTCTGATCCGGTGGGGCGATCCTACCCCAGCCCTTCGATCTCCCAGCCCTTGCGGTAGGTTCGGCGAACGAGTTCGTTGGCCGCCTCACTGTTGGTGAAGCGGAGCGCGGCGGCATCCCATGCGAGGGACTCATTCGGGAAGGCCGTGGCCAGGCACCCGAGCAGCACGGCTTCGGACAGCGGTCCGGCGTAGCTGAAATCTGCCGACGGCTGGCTGCCGTCCGCGGCGAGGCAGGCATCGACGAATTCGCCGTAGTGGTCGCGCGGTTCCAGCTTGGGCATCTGGATTCGCTGGTGCTCCCCGTTGACGAAAACCTTCGGGGTTCCCCCGTGTGGGGCGAGGAGGACGCCATCGGTGCCGATGAGGATCGAGCCTTGGGCCGGACGATCGTTGCCGACCAGGGCATCGACCTCCGCCGGCGGCTTGGCCGCGCCGTCATACCAGGTGACTTTGACGGTCTTGCCTTCGGTGTAGTCGGTGCCCGGAAAGGTGTACTCGATGACTTCGTCGACCGCCCAGTTGTCCTCGTTCGGGGCGGGGCCGACCGACCGGACGGCGAGCGGGGCGGTCAACGCGAGGCTGCGGTACCAACCGCTGAACATGTGGCAGCCCATGTCGCCGAGCGTGCCGGTTCCGAAATCGCGCCGCTTGCGCCAATTGCCGGGGTGATCGTAACCGCTGATGAAAT
>CAZKYJ010000210.1:0-7526 GCA_964556355.1 uncultured Verrucomicrobiales bacterium
GCGGCGGTTCCTGCGGTGCCTTGCGCGTGGAGGTGTCGCCGCGGGCGGTTTCGAAAACCGCGGGCGGATCGATCCCGGCGGGCGCGATCGGGCGGGTTACTTCTTCGTCACCGGGCCGTTTGCGCAAACCGCCACCGGCGTCTGTGTCGTCGATATCGGTGGGAGTGCCAACACCCCCGGCGTCGCCGCGGCGCACGACTCGGTTCAAGTGGACGGGACGGTGGCGCTCGGAGGGCTGCTCGCGGTGCGTCTGATCAACAGTTTCGCAGCGGCGTCCGAAGATGTGATCGAAGTGGTCTCCGGCGAAGCGCTCAGCGGCGCGTTTGCCAATGCCGCGCCCGGCTCACGGGTGTTCACCGTCGACGGCGCCGGGTCGTTCCTCGTCACGCAGACTGCGACTTCCCTGACGCTCGGCGGCTACCGGGCGGAGGTTCCAGCGCCGCCCGCGGCGAACCCTGGCTTATCGATCGGGATGTTGCCGACGGGGACCGGGTTCGCCCTCGTGCTGACCGGGGGTGCGGGCCGCGAGTACGCCATCGAGGAGGACGACGACCTGGGCGGGGGCTCGTGGGCGCATGTGGGAACTCTCATCCCCAACGCCGTCGGCGAAGCGACCCTCTTCGTCGAGCGGCCGGTCGCGCAACGGCGCAACTTTTTCCGCGGCAACAGCGGTTCGCCCTGAACGGGCCGGCCGGCGCCCAGCGATCGCGGCATGCCTCCCGAGCGGACAGCCGCCGGCAAAGACGCCAAGGTCGGAGTGGCGGAGGGGGCTCTCCTCCGGTTGGCCGCTTTACAAACTCCCACCAAAATGGGCCGGCGCTGATGGAGGGCATTCGCCAATCGCCGCTCCTCACACACACGACGGCGATCACGGGGGAATGCCGGTCGGTAGACTGATCGGCTCCCCCTCGGGCTGGGTTCGCGGTCCCCCACCATCGTTGCGAGCCTCGCCCGCCGCGAGCACCTCGCCCGCAGTCAGGTGCGCGTGGGCGAGCCGGTCGCGCCCGCGAAAGTTGTCGCGCTCCCTCCCGAACCCCATTTTGCCCATCAGGGAGGGCTTGATCCGCATCCTGCGATCCCACAATGCCACCGTTCCCCCGGCGCCGATTTCTAGCCGATTGTCACCCGGGCCGCCCCGAGTCGTTTCGCAGTTCGACCTTGCGGCTAGAGTCGGGAACCGGTAGAGTCAAGAGCGTGCAAGGTGCTTCCAGGACGCGAGGAGGCTTCCGACTGCGCGCCACCGCGCTGGTCGCCTACGGTCTCGGTGGCGCACTCTTGGCCGAAGATCGTGTGCTCGAGCTGGTGTCGCTCAGCCATAGCGGAACCGCTCCCGGTTCAACGGGAACGTTCACGGATTTCGGCACGCCGGTCATGAACCGGGACGGCACGATCGCCTACCTCGGCTTCGGCGACGACCTCGGCTTCGCCGATCTCGGCGGGGTCTGGGTGCATACCATCGACGGGAACGTCACCCCGGTCGCGCTTGCGGGCTCCGACACTCCCTGGCCGTTCTCGGAGAACAATCCGGACACCTTCGCGCAGTACACGATCCCCGAGTTTTTCTACCTTGGGAGGGGGAACAAGCTCATTGTCGGCGCCTCGCGGGGATTCGTCTTCAGCAATCTGAACGGAGAACCGGTCGAATACATCGGCCCTCCGCTGACGGAGAGCCCGGGCGGGTTCAACCGGTTCAATACCGACCCGGTCTTCGCCGACGATTCCGCACCGTTCACCATGTTCGTCCAGGGGCAGGACATCCCATCGGGTCTCGACGATCTCTTGGTCTACCGGAACGGGAGCTTGACCCCGCTCTCGATGGGCGGGGAGCCGAGCGGGGTGAGCACCGGCATTCCGTTCGCCCCCTACGGGGCCTTCAGGAGCATGGTGACCACATCGGGTGGCGCCCTGATCGTCCACGCCGGCCTCGATCCCTTCGATCCCCTCTGGACATTTTCGAATGGGACGGCGCTCTACGCCCACTCGGCTTCGGGCGCGCGCCTGATAGTCGAAAGCGACACGCAGCTGGGCGATGCCATCGGCCAGGGGAACTTCGCCCTGTTTCCCGGGAATTTCCTCCCGGAGCGCCCCTCGGCCAACGCTGGCGGACGGGTGGTCTTCCGCATGTACCGGACCAGCGACCTGCATGAGGTGATCCTGGCGACGGAACTCACCTCCGCCGAACTCCAGCTCGTGGTGGAGGAGGGCCAGGTGGTTGCGGACCAGCTGGGGGGAAGCGCAACCCTCGAATCTCTGGGGGAGCGACCGGTGGTGAACCAGAAAGGCGATGTCTATTTCCGTGCCGGGGAGCCCGGCTTCGTGGAAAGCCTCTGGCGCGCCGGGTCGGGAATGTTCGAGAGGATCATGAAGTCCGGTGACGTGGCGCCCGGGACGGGCGGGGCCGAGTTCGCGGGACCGGACTGCTGGGTGGTCAACGCGGAGGGCCGGGTCGCGATGCTCGCCACCCTCGAACTCGGCGGCGATCCGCCGGTCACGACCGATAACGACTTCGGGCTGTGGCTGCAGGACGATGAGGGCAACTTCGGGCTGGTAGCCCGCACGGGCACCCGACTGATGACCGGCGGCACCGACCACGGCACGATCTCCTCGATCGAGTTCGAGACCAATGGCGAGGAGGGGACGGGGAACGACGAGGGCATCATGAGCGGGCTCGGCGACCTGGGCGACCTCGTGTTCCTCGTCGAACTCTCGGGTGGCGCGGTGGAGGGACAGAGGGCGATCGTCCGCTCCCGCCTCCTCCACGGAGGCCCGTCCGGCGACATCTACCTGTGGAGCGGTGCGGCTGGTGACAACCAGTGGCACGGAAAGAACGGGGACACCAGCAACTGGAACGATGATAGCGGCATCAGCTGGCCCGAACCGCCCGGAACCCGCGGCAAGGAGATCGTGAAGGTGGACCCGGGCGTCGACATCGTCCTCGATTCGAGGCAAGCTGACATCAGTCGCCTAAACTCCAAGGGATCGCTGGAAGTGAGACAAGACCTCTTCTTGGCCGAGGATTCGTCCGCCGAGTCGCTCACGTTGACCAATGGCGCCGATGTCTCGCTGCGGGGAAAACTCATGCTGGCAGGCGATAACAACCGGCTGGTCGATGGCCAGTTCAAACAAGGGCACGACAACGGAGTCCTCGAAATATCCAGCGGGGCAACGCTCACGATCCCCGGCGCGGCCAGCGATCGTCGCGCCATCCATGCCGATTGGATCAACCGCGGACTGGTCCGCCAGCATGGCGATCTGCGTTCCAGCACCGATCCCGGAGTTCTCGGACAGATCCGGAACCTTGGTTCCTATGTCATGTCAAACAGCGCGAAACTCGAGGTGGACCGACTCCTCCAAGAGGTGGATTCCGACCTGACGGTCGAGGGCGGAACCGGGAACTACATCAATAACCTCGAGGTGATGGGGGGGCGACTCCGCATCAAAAGCCAGGCGCAGCTCAAGTTGCACAATTCGACCTGGGAAGGCAAGAGCTCGTCCACGATGATCGACGAGGGCGCCACACTTGGGATCAGCAACAATCCGAGCGGCATCGCCAGGGTGAAGCCGAACAGCGAAGTGGTGGTCCGTGGCTTCGGAAACTTCATCGCCCGGAACGCATCTCTCAGACTGGACGGAAGTTCGAAACTAACCCTTCGGGTTCCCAACATATCATTCGAGAACGTGGGCCTCTACGATCCGGCTGCAGATTCCTCGTTCGGAAGCTTGAAGTTCGAAAAAGACGCATTCGTTGAGACCAGGCCGACCGCGACGATCAAATCTTCAGATATGGGAAGAATCGACATCGTCAATGCAGCGAACTTGATCGTCGAAGGCCAGGTCTTTCATAACGGCCATATGGAAAACACATCCCTTGGAGACATCGCCCTCAATAACGCGATATTGCAAGGTGACTCCGTCAGCCCCTGGGCGTGGTTTTTCGAGAACTCGGGTGACATAAGGGCATCGGGAACCAACCAGATTGGTGGAAGCGGCGGCGTCTTCCTTTTGAAAGAGGGGAAGGTGACCGTAGCGGAACTCGCGTCGCTCGTGATTCACAGGCTCGGTTTTGCTGGCCCTCCGGAAATCATCTCCGGTGACTGGGAGGTGCAATCCGGAGGCGTGCTGAGCATCTTTTCCAACGCCCCTATCACGAGAGTAGGTCCGGAGGCGACCGTGCTATTGATTGGGTCGGGAACCTTGAACGATTTGCCCTCGTCGGCCGCTGCGACGTTTCGACTGGATGGAGTGCTCGAGCTACGAGACGGGGCTGACGGCCTGTTCCGGGGAGCGATCACGATCGGCCCCGGCGGTATTCTGATCCTCAATAACGCCTCGCTGACCGGCCCCGCTCTGACCTTTGAAAGGGGTTCCGTATTCTTCGGTAGTGGATCCGACTTGAACGGCCTGATCACGAACAAGGGTCTGATCCACATCGGCTCGTCTCCGGGCTCGATGCAGATCCAGGGCAGCTACGAGCAGAGCGGGACCGGCGCGCTGCAAATCGAGATCGGCGGCCCCACCCCCGGGGATGAGTATGACCAGTTGCTGGTCGAGGGTGACGCTGGGCTCGGGGGGACGCTGCTCCTCTCGCTCCTCGACGATTACCGCCCCACGCAGGAGGAACGCTTTCAGGTGGTCCAGGCGGATTCGATCACCGGGGAGTTCGAGCGGATCGTCGCCGAGCAGCAGCTTTCGGGCTTGGAGTTCGAAGTGGAGTACGACATCGACAGCGTGTGGGTCAGGGTCGTTCCGGTGGCTGCCAACAGCTTCCAGTTGTGGGCGGCCCAGCAGTTCACGCCCGAGCAATTGGCCGACGCGGCACTCAGCGATACGCACGCCAATCCGGACTGGGATTACTTGATCAACCTGTTGGAATACGTCTTCGGTCGCGACGCCCTCGCTTCAGGCGATGGCTTCCCCGTGTCGCTCGGACTCAATGAGTTCGATGAGCTCGCATTCAGCTTCCCCTGGAGGAAGGGCGTGGGGGACGCCGCCTACAGCCTGGAACGCTCCTACGACGCCGTCGACTGGGAGGCAGCTGACCCGCTGGGGATCGAGGTGGCGCAAGGCGATCCGATTGACAAGGTAACGCTGCGGATCAAGCGGACCGACCAGGAGAACGAGACCGCCTACTTCCGGTTGACGGTGAGCCAATAGCATCAGCCGGACCGGGGCCATCGCGCATCTTTCTCCGCGACCGAGGTCGACATCGCCCGGCAGAGCTTCCGGCGCGACACCTACCGTGGTTTTCAACCCAACCGCTCCGCAACCCCGCACCGCGCGGGTGGTGAGGGGGTCGGTAAGCGCTCTTCGAAGCCTCTCTAGCGGAGGCATACGTTTTTGTCATAGCATGCAGGGCTATGACATCTATGAACGACGAACCTGCAACGGCCATCATCAAGAGCGACCGGGCCGGCCGCCAGCGCTACAGCCCCGAGTATCGTGATGAGGTGCTCGCCGCCTTTGATTCCAGCGGGATGAGCGGCCCCGCCTTCGCCCGGCACTGCGGGCTCAAGTATCCGACCTTCGCCGGGTGGGTGGCCAGGCGGAAGCGCGGGGAGGCGGGCGCCGCCCCGGCGCCCGCCCGGGCCGGTGGCTTCCTGCTCGCGGAGTTCTCCGATGCCCCCGCCGATTCCCCGCTGCGCGTGAAGCTGCCCGGCGGCGCCGCCGCCGAGCTCGCCTCGGCGTCCCAGGCCGGCCTGCTCGCCGCGCTCATCAAGGCCCTCGCCTAGGAACAGGCATGCTCACCTTCAGCGGAAGCCTCAAGGTCTACGTGGCGCTCGAGCCCTGCGACATGCGCAAGTCGTTCGACGGTCTCTCCGAGATCGCGCGCTCGCACCTCGGCCTCGACCCGCTCTCCGGCGCCGCCTTCCTCTTCACCAACCGGCGGCGCACCCTCATCAAGATCCTTTTCTTCGACGGGACCGGCTACTGGTGCGTGGCAAAGAGGTTGGAGCGTGGGACTTACAGCTGGCCGAAGGACATCGGTGGCGGCCGCAGGAAGCTCGTGCTCAAGCCCGCCGCCCTGGCCATGCTCACCGACGGCATCGACCTGCGCGACGGGCTGAGCCGCCCCTGGTATGAGAAGCCCTGACGGGGTTGCAGAAATTCCCCTGACAGAGCCATAATGTGGTGGCGCGGGAGCCCGGGCCGTGCTACCTCTAGCCCGAGCGAGATGGACGGAGGGGACACGGCCAAACTCCTGGAAAGGATCGGGAAACTGGAGGGCGAGCTGCAGCTCCAGAAAGACCTCGTGGCCGAGCTGCTCAAGCGCCTCTACGGGGCGAGGAGCGAGAAGGTGGACACCTCGCAGCTCCTGCTCGCGTTCCTGCAGGAGGAGGAGCGAAAAAAGCCCGGCGCCGCCGGTGGCGGGGACGCCCCGGTGGCTGATCCCGCCCCCGCGAAGAAGGCGCGCAAACCCCGCAACCAGAGGCTGCGCGACTCGCTCAAGAACCTGCCCACCGTCACCACCGAGATCGTCCCCGCCGAGGTGCTCGCCGCCCCGGCGTCCTTCCGGCGCATCGGCGAGGAGGTCAGCGAGCGGCTCGAGGTCAGCCCGTCCACCTTCACCCGGCACCTCACCGTCCGCCCGACCTACGTCAGGAGGGGCGATCCCGAGGCCGTGCCGACGACGGCACCGCTGCCCGCCCCGCTGCTCGAGGGCAGCGTGCTCACCCCCTCGCTGGGGGCGTACCTTCTCACCGAGAAGTTCTGCTACCACCAGCCGTTCTGGCGCCAGGAGTGGAAGCTGCGCGCCACCGCCGGCATCGAGATCTCGCGCGGCGTGATGTGCGGCTGGCACGACCACCTCGCCGGGCTGCTGCTCCCTGTCTACGGCCTCATCGCCGACCTGCTGAGGGGCAGCGGCTACGTCAAGGTCGACGAGACGCCGATAAAGTACCTCGCGCCGGGGACGGGCAAGACCGCCACCGGCCAGTTCTGGGTCTACCACCACGCGGAGCACGGCGCGCTCTACGACTGGCACGCCAGCAGGGCGAACACCTGCCTCGAGAGCGTGCTCGTCGGCCGTGACGGCGACGCCCCCTTCGAAGGCTACCTCCAGAGCGACGGGCTGCGCGCCTACGGCAAGTTCATCGAGCGCCGGCCGAAAGACGCGATCACGCCGGTCTCCTGCCTCGCGCACATCCGGCGCAAGTTCCACGAGGCTCGCGGCGACCACCCGAAGATCGCGGCCTGGATCCTCTACCAGATCGGGAAGATCTACGGGATAGAAAGAAAGCTGCGGGGGCGGGGTTCGAAACCCGCGCTCCGGGAGCGCGCCCGCCGCCGGTTCGCCCGGCGGCACTACGACCACGTCGCAAGACTGGTCGCCCACCTCGGAAAACGGGGCAGCATCACGCCCTCCAGCCGCCTGGGCAAGGCGCTGGCCTACGCCCGCGCCCAGTGGCCTCACCTGGAGCCATGCTTCGCCGACGGCCGGATCGAGTTCGACAATAATTTGACCGAGAACGCCGTCCGCCCGACCAAGCTCGGGATGAAGAACTGGATGTTCATCGGCGGCGAGGGGA